>JAGHSS010000073.1 GCA_018065745.1 Candidatus Neoflavobacterium equi
TCCTTGATCTATTAACTCTTTTTCTTCTGTATTATTAAAGTAAAAGAAGTAAACCAAGAAAGATGTTATAATTAATAACACGAAAATAAATACTGTTTTAAGTCTCATATTTTTGAATTAATATTCACCTGGTTTTCTTTTTCCAGGATTATCATTTTAAGGTTTTTTTCTTGGCTGTCCAACAGTACCGTCATCTCCATCAACATATACAGGAGTTGTCGTTACATTTTGCCTGGTGGGTTTCTTTTGGTTATCAGAAGTGGGCAAATTATCATAATTCGGAGCATTTGATGGGTCTGTTGCGCCTAATTTATTTACCAAATAACTTTCAAGCTGCTCTGCAAAAGTCAAATCACTATTGGGGTCAAAGAAATTAACTGCGAAATCTGCACCAAATTTATCACTTGGTAAATCTTCATAGCTATAAGCTGAATGAGGAGCAAAGAATCCGTCCGAAGCTTCCTGTCTGTAACCGTCTTGAACCGCTTCCCCTATAGGATTCTTAGAACCATCTTGTTTATAATTATATGCTGCTCCAGCATAAAATAAGAAATGTGTCATATCAACCCACCCTCCTTTAGTAGTATAAATATATCACCCTTTTTTCATATTAAAATACCCCGTTTGAGTTGGCAAAGGCCGTCCTTGTTTCCAATCAAATTTAGTATTACTCAAACTACTTAAATATGAACTAGCTTGAGCTCCTTTAAAAGCCCCTACTTTTCTAGAACTATTATTTAATAAAGAAACAAAATTACCTACTGTACCAACGTATGGTTTTATAGGTTCACGTCCATCAGGATCAATAAACTTAATAGGATTATTAAAGGCATAGTTGTAGGGAGACCAGCTTGGCATTTGCTCTGCTAGTGGATCCACACTCAACCATACACTTATTTTTAGGATTACTTCGACAAGGGCAGTATAAACTTCATAACGTGCGCCGTAATAATAAAGTCCAGTAGATTGATCAAGTTCTTTGGCATTAAATTTATACATATTATCCAATTGAGCATGGTTTTCTTCATAAAAAGTTTCCCCAAAAGGTAAATTAGTATACTAATACGTTTGAATGCCAGCGTGATCAGTAAAGTAAGATGTAACTTCAAGGCATAAAAAAAACCGCCAAATGGCGGTTTTAATATCTTTATGAGTTTTTCAAGTTGATCACTTCCTGATCTGTTAAAAATCTCCAGTTTCCTCTTGGAAGGTTTTTCTTTGTTAAACCAGCAAAGGATACACGGTCTACTTTTAATACATCATATTTCAAATGCTCAAAAATATTGCGGACTACCTTTACATTGGCTGTCTTCAATTTGATACCAATCTCACTTTTTGGCTCTCCTTCAACATAATCAATCTCTTCAACAAACACGCGGTGCCCGTCAACAGTAATCCCACCTGAAACTTTTTCCAAATCTTCATACTTTAAATTCTTGTCCAAAGTGACTTGATACACTTTTGATGAACGCTGTTGTGGCATGGTGAACTTGCGCAACATGTCTGAGTCATTGGTAAACAATAACAATCCTGTTGTGGTCTTATCCATGCGCCCTACAGCTTGAATGCTTGAACGTGTAGCTCCACGAACCAAATCAATTACATTGTTTGTTCCTGGCTCTCCGTCTCCGGCTGTGGTAAATCCTTTGGGCTTGTTCAACAAAATGTACTCTTTCTTCTCTGGAGTAATCAATGCCCCATCAAAGTTAACTACATCCCCTGGCTTAACTTTATATCCCATCTCATCAACAACCTGTCCGTTTACTAAAACGTTTCCAGATTGAATGTAAATATCTGCATCACGACGGGAACAAATCCCTGAATTAGAAATATATTTGTTAAGACGAATCTCGTCTGAATCTGCTTTTTTAACGTGTTGCTTTGGCTGAGTGTCAAATTTTGGATCTTTGTCAAAATCTGGTTTCCCTTTGGATTCTGTCTTCCCTTTAAAAGTAGACTTCCCCTTGAAAGCACTTTTTTCGTCTTTTTTGAATTTAGAACCTACAGAAGAAGTTTTTTTCTTTGGTCCGAAGCTCGGTTTATTAGAAGAAGACTTTCTCTTGTTATTTCCTTTTCCGTTATTCATTTGTACTTATATTTTTTGCAAAGATAGTTTAATTTAGGTTTTGTTGTTACAATTTTATTTTGTAGCAGTAAAAAAGATTGCCCTTTACAACTTAAACAAGCGTGCACCGTGGATGATGATGTTGGGATCAATCATCAATATGGAGAAAACACCTACTAAAATGAGGATTTTAAGCAATAAATGCAACCTGCTGTAAGCTGCTATGGAATCACTTTTCCACAACTTGAGGTTGATTAACAACAATACCATCAGGGCTGCATACAGATATACATCCATATACCCAACGTCATATACAGAGGTCAACAAATAAATGGGAACCACCGTTAATGCACTCAACAAATAAATGACGCGCTTGGAAATAGCTGTGCCATAAATAACTGGAAGGGTGTGGTATTGGACGGCCATGTCTCCAGCCATGGTGCTGAGATCTTTGACCATTTCCCGGATCAATATCAACAAAACAACTAAAATCCCGTGTACAAAAATGGCTGTATAGAAATTTTTGAAATACATCAGTATGCCAAAAAAGGGAAAGACGGCCAGAAAACTCGCAACTATATTGCCTATGATGGGGTACTTCTTCAATTTGTGGGAGTAAAACCACAACAGGAAAATAAAGGCTGAAAAAAATAAAGCCGCATGTATGGAAACCACAAAGGAAAGAAGGACAGCACTGAAATTTAATGCAAAGTACACTTTGAGCTTGAACCCCTGGCTGACCAAACGGTCCAAAAAACTCTTGCTGGGCTTGTTGATCAGGTCCTTTTCTGAGTCGTAAAAGTTGTTGATGATGTACCCGCCAGCTATGGCCAGGGTGGAGGAAAAAACAATGAGAAACAAACGCCAATCCATCAAAACGGCCAACGCACGCTTCTCTGGCGCAAATATGTAAATGGATGCCAAGTATTGGGCAATCACAATGACAAAGATATTGTATCCACGAACAACTGAAAACAGGCTGAGGAGCTTTAATAAAAGGTGTTTGGTCTTGCGCTTAATCATATTCAAAGATAAAAAAAAGTCCCAATATTGGGACTTTTTGCTAGAATTGATATACCACTTCTAATTTGTATTCTTTTAAGGCCGCTTTGGCTTTTTCTAAATCTTCTGTGAATCCCAAAATGTATCCACCACCGCCTGATCCACACAATTTTAAATAGTAGTCATTGGTGTCAATCCCCTTTTGCCACACTTGGTGGAAGGATTCAGGAATCATCGGTTTGAAATGACTCAAGGCAATTTTAGACAATTGCTTGGTGTTGTCAAACACTTGCTTGAAATTTCCTTTTAAGAAACTGTCAACTGCTGCGTCTGTGTATTTTGAAAATTGAGATTTCATCATGTTTCTAAACCCTTCATTCTTTAAATTTTCCATGAAAATTTGAACTAAGGGTGCCGTTTCTCCAACTATTCCTGAGTCAATCAAGAATACAGCTCCTTTGCCTCCCACAGATTGGGAAGGGATGCCGGTTGGCTCAATGTGGTCTTTGGAGTTGATCAGTATGGGTAAACTCAAATAACTGTTCAACGGGTCTAAACCTGAACTCTTGCCGTGGAAAAAGGATTCCATGGCTGCGAATACGGTTTTTAAATGCACCAATTTCTCACGGGTCAGATTTTCTAAAACCGTGGTCTTGTCTTGGGCATATTTATCATATATAGCTGCTACCAATGCACCGCTGCTTCCAACGCCATATCCTTGCGGAATGCTGGAATCAAAATACATGCCGTTGGCAATATCTGAATGCAGTTGGGTGAGGTTGAACTGAACTAGGTTGGGATCTTCTTGTTGCAATTGCTCCAAATGAGCTGCAAAACGCTTCAAACTCGCATTGGATTGCTGCGCCTCTTGGCTGTTGTTGGATTCAATCTTTAACGCACCGTTATAAAAATTATAAGGAATGGAAAGTCCTTTAGAATCTTTAATAATTCCATATTCGCCAAAAAGCAAAATTTTTGAATAAAACAATGGTCCTTTCATAGAGATGTTTGGTGTTACAGGTACAAAAGTAGTAAAAAAAAGGGTTTCTTTTTCAACCTACTCCTGGAATAATTTGGGGGTGTTTTTATTTGTGTCAGCAGCAGGTAAATCACTGGGACTAATGATACTAACGCTAAATTAATTCTGGTAGTATACTTTGGATTTAACGGCCGTAAACACAATGCCTGCAGCCGTTGCCACAACAGCCGCCTTTCATGAGGTGATACAATGCTGTAAACACATAATTCCCGTTTTCAACATAAAAGTGTATGCCGTACTCCATTTCTGACAAGTCTTTGGGAAAGGGATGCGCGCTTGCGTACTTGACCATGGCGTCAAAATTTTTGAGACAGTCGTTACACAGGCAATCGTGCTTGGTTTTGGTGTAGAGAAATTGAACGGTTTCTTCCATCAATTCCACTGTTTGACAGGCGCAATTGGCAATGTCATCAGATTTACATTCCAAGGGTTGCCTGCAATGGGTACATCGGGTCATGGCAATTTTTTGTGGAAAGATATTTAAATTTTCTGAACTGTGGAAAGGCGTTGGCCTTTTTTGCGTCAGGGATGGAAGCGGCATCCTTTTGGGAGGCCCTGCCGACCAAAAGATACAGCGGACAGCCCGCCACTGCTATCCTCCTGAGCTTGCGAAGTGAGGCGCAGGGGGACGCCCACAAAAACTGACGCGGAGGCAAAAAAAAACTGCACCCTTGTGAGGTGCAGTCTGTATGTGATTTGCTGATTACAACAAGGCTGAAATCGCTTCTGCGTATGTCGCTTTTGGAGCAACTCCAACTTGACGACCTACAACTTCTCCGTTTTGGAAAACCAAAACTGTTGGGATGTTGCGCACGCCATATTTTGCTGCAAACTCTTGGTTTGCGTCAACGTCTACTTTACCAATAACGGCTTTACCCTCAAATTCTGAACTTAATTCATCAATGATTGGAGCAACCATTCTACATGGTCCACACCATGCTGCCCAAAAATCAACAACAACTGGTTTGTCTGACTTCAATACTACTTCTTCAAAGGTAGCGTCTGTTATTTCTAATGCCATACTATTTCTTTTTAATTATATTTTCGTGTTCTTGTATACAAAGATAACACTAATTTTTAAAAATTATTTTATTTAAAAAATCCGTTTTATCTATTCCTATATCGATTTCTTAAATCCTATTGAAGTTTGAACTTGATGTTCATACGCTCCAAATTCATAAGTAACTGACTGTTAACTTCAATCTTCAAAATCCTGCTGGGCATGGACAACTTGGTGACCACTTTGAATTCTTCCACTTCTTCTGTGATGATCTTCTGCTCTGCGGCCTCATCTCCAGCTGTTACAAGTTCTGACTCTAAGGGCACATGGACAAGCTTTTTAACTTTTTCAATTTCCAAGACGTCAAACTGAACTTGGGAACTGCCGGGGCTGGCTTTGAACATTTCCTCTAACTCAAACAACAGCTGTTCTGTGAAGTCAAAAATGGAAAATATCAAAACCAACTTCTTGGTGAAACTGGACAAAACATCCTGCAACAACATCATGTTGGTGAACTGTATTTTGGGATCTGACTTCTTGCCGGTGTTCTTGTTTACCCACCCGTCTTTGATGTTGACTTTCATGTATATGAACTGGGATACCATCAGGAAATGGCGCAGTTTTAAGTACTCTTCATCAAATATCTTGAACTCAAAGGTTTCATCATATCCCTCAACTACAAAGGTTGCCCATCCTTTTCCATTCTTGGCAACGCGGTGCTGAACGTCTGTGATGATGCCTCCAAATGACAGGGATTTCCCCACCTGCTCATTGAGGTCCTTGAGGTCCTCTAGCTTGTTGTTGCAGTAGGAGTTGATCTCAAAACGATAGTCGTCCAGGGGATGTCCTGAAATGTAAATCCCAACCACTTCCTTCTCCTTGGCCAGTTTGTACATGGCTCCCCACTCTTCACAGCCGGGAATCACGGGCTCTGGAATCTGCACTTCTGAGGCTTCTCCAAACAAACTCACCTGAGCTGAATTTTGACTTTCTTGGAATTTGGATCCATAGCGTATGGCCTTTTCCAAAAAGGTGGTCGCATCTCCATCTGTGTGAAAATACTGAGCTCTGTGGGTTTCTTCAAAACAGTCAAATCCTCCTGCCAATGCCAAATTCTCAAAGGCTTTTTTATTGGCTGCTCTCAAGTCAATGCGCTTGGCCAAATCAAATATGGAACGGTAAGGGCCGTCTGCTCTGGTGTCAATAATGGTTTGTACTGCTCCTTCACCTACTCCTTTAATGGCGCCCATACCAAAGCGAATTTGGTAGTTGTCATTTACAGTAAACTTGTAATAGGACTCATTGACATCTGGTCCCAAAACGGTCAAGCCCATGCGTCTACACTCTTCCATGAAAAAGGTGACTTGCTTGATGTCGTTCATGTTGTTTGACAGCACGGCCGCCATGTATTCTGCCGGATAATGGGCTTTGAAAAAGGCAGTTTGGTAGGCCACCCAGGCATAACAAGTGGAGTGGGATTTGTTGAAGGCATAGGACGCAAAGGCCTCCCAGTCTTTCCAAATCTTGTCCAAGGTCTTTTCATCGTGTCCCTTGGCTCCAGCCTGCTCAATAAACTTGGGCTTCATTTTGTTGAGGACGGCAATTTGCTTTTTCCCCATCGCCTTTCTCAAGACGTCTGCTTCCCCTTTGGTGAACCCCGCTAACTTTTGGGACAAAAGCATTACCTGCTCTTGGTAAACGGTAATTCCATAGGTCTCTGACAGGTACTCTTCACAGGCATCCAAGTCAAAAGTAATGGGTTCTTCCCCATTCTTTCTTCTAATAAAGGACGGGATGTACTCCAATGGTCCGGGACGGTACAAGGCATTCATGGCAATAAGGTCAGCAAAGACTGTTGGCTTCAAATCACGCATGTACTTCTGCATCCCCGGTGACTCATACTGGAAGACCCCAACGGTTTCACCGCGCTGGAAGAGCTCATATGTCTTGACGTCGTCAATGGGAATCTCTTCTGGATCAATGACCAATCCGGTTCTCAATTTGATCAACGCCACGGTGTCCTTGATCAAGGTCAAGGTTTTCAATCCCAAGAAGTCCATTTTTAGCAAGCCCGCAGATTCTGCTACTGAGTTGTCAAACTGGGTGACATACAAGGCAGAGTCTTTGGCGGTTTGCACCGGTACATAATTGGTAATATCATCTGGGGTAATGATGACCCCACAGGCGTGGATTCCAGTATTCCTCATGGAACCTTCAATAATCTTGGCCTGCTGTATGGTTTCTGCCACCAAATCTCCTTGGTTGGCAATGTGTATCAATTCTTTGACCAAATCAAATTCATCAGACCTCAAGGCTTTTTTGACCTCCTCTTCTGGCTCTGACAGAAAACGCGCCAAATTCCACTTGGACGGCATCATGTTGGGAATCAACTTGGCCACGCGCTCTGTTTCAAACAAGGGCAAGTCCAACACACGTCCCGCATCTTTGATGGAGGATTTGGTGGCCATTTTACCGTATGTGATGATTTGAGCCACTTGGCTGGCGCCATATTTGTCAATTACGTAATCCATGACGCGGCTTCTTCCCTCGTCGTCAAAGTCAATATCAATATCAGGCATGGACACACGGTCAGGATTCAAGAAACGCTCAAAAAGCAAGTCGTACTTGATGGGATCCAAATTGGTAATCCACAAACAATAAGCCACGGCACTTCCCGCTGCAGATCCACGACCGGGACCAACAGACACGCCCATGTCTCTAGCCGCTTTGATGAAGTCCCAAACAATCAAGAAATATCCGGGATATCCAGAATTCTCAACCGTTTTTAACTCAAAGTCCAAGCGCTCTGCAATGGCTTCTGTGATTTCTCCATACCTGATTTTTGCCCCTTCATAAGTCAAATGTCTCAGGTAGGCATTCTCCCCGCGCTTGCCCCCATCAACGTCGTCTTCTGGATGTACAAATTGTGCGGGGATGTCAAATTTAGGCAATAGGATGTCGCGGTAAAGGGAATAAATCTCCACCTTATCCACCACATCTTGGATGTTGATGATGGCTTCAGGAATGTCCTTGAAAAGCGCTTTCATCTCCTCCTGTGTCTTGTAATAGTATTCCTGATTGGGCAACCCATAACGGTAGCCTCTACCTTTCCCAATGGGGGTGGCTTGCTTCTCCCCGTCTTTTACACACAGTAAAATATCATGGGCGTTGGCATCAGATTTATTGAGGTAGTAATTGTTGTTTGTCGCTACCAGTTTGACGTCGTGCTTTTTTGAAAATTCAATCAAGGTGGCATTGACGCGGTTTTCATCCTCTTGGTTGTGGCGCATGATTTCCAAATAGAAGTCGTCACCAAAGTGTTCTTTCCACCACAACAAGGCGTCTTCAGCCTGTTTCTCCCCCATGTTGAGGATTTTGTTGGGCACTTCACCTTGCAGGTTTCCTGACAGAATCATCAAATCCCCTTTGTAGCGCAACAGTACTTCTTTGTCAATTCTTGGAACGTAGTAAAAACCGTCAATGGACGCTGCACTGGCCAGTTTGGCCAAATTGTGATAGCCCACCTTGTTCTTTGCCAAGATGACAATTTGGTAACCGTTGTCTTTTTTGGTTTTGTCCTTGTGGTTTTCACACACAAAAAACTCACAGCCCACAATGGGTTTCATGATGGTTTCTGTGGGTGCTTCCCCTGCTGCCTCTAACTCTTCATTCTTTGCTTTGGCTGCTTTGTTGTGGTCCATGATGGCGCTGACAAATTTGAAAGCCCCCATCATGTTTCCGTGATCTGTCATGGCAATGGCTGACTGCTTGTCTTTGGCAGACATCTTTACCAGTGCCCCAATGTCAATGGTGGACTGCAAGACAGAAAATTGGGTATGGGTATGCAAATGCGCAAAGGTGTGTCCTGAAAGGTCCACCTTGCCCAAAGCGGGTGTGTCTTTTTTGATCAGCTTGTCCAACTCCTGACGGATGGCTGCTGAGGCTGATTTCAAATTGATGTGCTTCAAGCCAATCAACTCAAAAGGCTTGGGGTTGGTCTCTTTAAATGCAGTGAAATATGCCGCGTCCACACCCAATTGCTCTTTGGTAAAGATCTGTTTTCTGATCAATTCCAAGAAACATCTGGTGGTGGCCTCCACGTCTGCAGTTGCGTTGTGGGCCTCTCCAAAGGGCACGCCAAAAAGAAACTGGTGGAGCTCTGTCAACGTTGGCAATTTGAATTTTCCCCCACGTCCTCCAGGCAATTTTAAAAGCTCTGCCGTGGTTTCTGTACAGGTATCCAACACGGGTAATGACAACAAGGGAGAAGACATTCCCGCACGGTGAAACTCAGCCCCCATGATGTTCAAGTCAAACCCCACATTTTGTCCCACCACATATTTGGTTTTACCCAAGGCGGTGTTGAATTTCTCCAATGCTTCTGCCAAAGAGATCCCGTCTTTTTGCGCCAGTTCTGTAGAAATTCCGTGAATACGCTCAGCGTCATAGGGAATATTAAACCCTTCAGGTTGCACCAAATAGTCTTGATGTTCTAAGAGATTTCCCATTTCGTCGTGCAACTGCCAAGCTATTTGTATACAGCGAGGCCAGTTGTCAGAATCCGTAATGGGGGCATTCCAATTTTTTGGAAGACCGGTGGTTTCCGTATCAAAGATTAAAAACATGGCTTACATTTTGGTTTTAAGAGAAGTGACAAAAATAAGAAAAAAACCTGGGATGTGGGAGGTGAATATACACATTAACGCAGCCCCAACTGCCGCATAAAAAAAGGCTTATAAACTTGCGGTAACCAACCTCAAGCTTATAAGCCCCAAAAAAAAATTAACCTCAAAAAATGAGGATTCGTGAAAATATAATAAGAAAAGAATTTTAAGAAGCCCTACATTGTCCTTTCAGGTTGCACCACAAAAAGGGCACAACATCCATTTCCTTCAAAAACCAATAAGGATCAGCTTCCCCAAATTCTATTTTTAAAGATATTCACTGTTTTAATCAAGTGATTATTAAACATCAAAAACAACGCTAAGGCCAACAGAAAATATCCCACCCAGGTGAAAATTTCCATGTTTGCCAATAGAGTTGATTGTTTGGTAACTGAAGCAATTACCTGCTTCACGGCTAGCTTATAAGCGTCGTCCTGACTGTAGCCTTTTCCCAAAAAACTCTGAGTGAGTGTGGCCAAACGCTGTTGCGTTTCTGGACTCTCACTGAGCACAAACTGTCTGAGTTTGGTAAAGTGGGTTTGTCTGAGGTAGACCCCGGCATTCTGCATGATGCAAAAACCAATGGTGGATCCCCAAAACCTACCCGCCACACCCATCAAACCAGAATAAGGTGCATATTTTGTGGGTACTGATGAAACTGTGAACAAGACCATTGGGACAAACAAAACTCCAACGGCTACCCCTTGCAATAAGTAAGGGATGGCAATGTCCATCACAGAGACATCTGGCAAGAACAAAAAGGTAAACCAAATATGAAAGACCGCGAAAATAGAAAATCCTAAGATAAATATTTTGCGCACAGAGACCGCCTTGGCCAGGCAAACCCCTGCAATTACTAATCCAATTACATTCCCAAGCACGTTGATGTACTGCACATTAGCCACCCGCGCTGGTTCCCAATTCCAAATCACACTCATGGCGCTGTTCACCAAATTCAAGGTTGCACGTGAAATGTATAAAATCACAAACAAAATGATGGCGATGCGCAAATTGCGGTATCTGAAAATATTCAAATCCAAGGCCGGACGTTTCATGGTGAGTTGACGCATCAAGAACAACCCGCCGGCAATGGTGGTGACAATGATCCCGATGATGATCTCACTGGAGTCAAACCAATATTTTTTCTCCCCATAGATAAACACAAAACAACCAGACAAAATGGCCGTGATGGACAAGATGTAGCTGGCCCAGTCAATCTGGTAGAGCGGAATTTTTTTTGTAAAGCGTTTGTTTGTAAAAGTCACCATGACAGTGACCACACACAAAATCTGAAAAACAGCGGCGCCATATGCCATATAACGCCATTCATAAGCATCCAAAAACCAAACCACAATGGTCATGATGAATGGAGAAGCCACCAAAAGGGAACCATAATTAAAGGAGAACCCCACAATGACGGCATTTTTAGACGTGAATCTGGTAATTAGCAATTGTCTGAGTGGTAGCCATGGCAGTGCCATGAGTACCCCCTCAACAATTCTAAGAATTAAAAACACGGAAAAATTTCTTGTATAACCAGAAATCATGAAACAAATGGCCATTAAACTATAAATAGTCAAGAAATAGCTCTTTGTAGGAAAAAATTTAAACAACCGACTCTCAATCATAATGGTCGCCAAAAAGACCCCATAAGAAATGGAAAAGGTGAATTGTAAATCTTCAGGCTCCACATCAAGATAACTTGCAGAATAGGTTGAGTTGGACGTGTAAACCCCCAAAACCACCATACAGTGCATCATACAAAAAATCAAGATCGCTATGATGGCCCAGTTGGGCACCCAGGATTTGAAGATACTTTCTTGTTGCATTTTAATTGTGCTCAGCAATTACTATGATATTCATCCCCGCTCTTAAAAATTCAGTCTGTTGGTCTGTATCTTTAATTTTGATGCGAACGGGTATGCGTTGTTCAATTTTGATAAAGTTTCCCGTTGCATTGTCAGGAGGCAACAAAGAGAAACGGGCACCAGAGGCTGGAGACAAGGATTCAATTTCCCCCACAAACTCTCTGTCTTTAATAGCATCAGCACGCAAAACCACCTGTTGGCCCACAGTTAAATACTGCACCTGGGTTTCTTTGAAGTTTGCTGTGATCCATTTTTCTTTACTGACAATGGACACTAAGTTTTGTCCTTCCTTAATCATTTGTCCCGGTTGGATGATTTTTTTACCCACCCATCCGTCATAGGGAGCCGTGATCACGGTGTAAGACAAGAACAAGGCAGCATTGTCATAAACTGCTTTTTTTGCATCAATTACCGCTTGAGAAGCCGGCACCTTAGCTTCGCTCTCAATGGTTTGCAATTTGGCAGATTGTATTTGGCTCAACACCTCTGTATATTTAGCTTGGGCAGCGTCAAAAGAAGATTTCACGCGTTCCAATTGTTGCAAGGTTGCAGATTGACTGTCCACCAAAGCTTGGTAACGCTTGTATTCCAATTCTGTGCGCCACACCTCTGTTTTTGCCGCTTGCAATTGGGCCTGTCTGATGGGCGATTCATTGGCTGTAGTCGCGACATTTCTGGACACCACATTGTGGCCCAGTTTTGCGTTTTCAAGCTCTGCCAACGCCTGGTCATATTTGGCTTTAAATTCTCTGTTGTCAATCACTACCAAGGTATCTCCTTTTTTGACAAACTGATTTTCTTCATAGCGTATCTCTTGGATGTATCCTGTTACCCGCGCCATCACAGGGGTCACATACTGTTCCACCTGGGCGTCATTGGTTTCCTCGTGGTTGTTATAAAAAACCACAAACCAAATTCCCAAAGCAACTCCAATCAAAATAATGGAGGAAGCCAAAACAGTGATTAACGTGTGAAAAGAACGATTCGCTTGTGGCGTCGTTTGTTGATTTTCCATCTAGATATTCATGCAATTAAGTTATGAAAATGTGAACTGTATACTTATATTTAAGCATTCAAAAAGGACGTCGTTTTGAGTTCAAAACCAACGTTTGTGGCTACAGAAATACGAAGCAAATGTAAGGGGCAAAATCCATGTCTTATAATTTATTTAAGTCAATTATATATCCATTTCAGACAGTTGTTAATTTTGGTACTACACTTACCATCACGAGCTTATCGTCCCAATACAGATAACGCATTGAGATACTATAAATTATAAAAAAGGCATAAAACCCAGACTTTCAGACAGAAATAAAACCCAGGTATTTTGTGCATTGATTTTTTTTGTATATTTGCCGCTTAATTAACGAGGTCGGGTACCTCAAATTTAATCACAAGATTATGTCAGTAAAAATTAGATTACAAAGACACGGTAAAAAAGGGAAACCATTTTACTGGGTAGTTGCTGCAGATGCACGCGCAAAAAGAGATGGTAAATTCTTAGAGAAAATCGGAACTTACAATCCTAACACTAACCCTGCAACAATTGACTTAAACGTTGACGTTGCTGTTAACTGGTTATTCAACGGTGCTCAGCCAACTGACACTGCAAGAGCTATCCTTTCTTACAAAGGAGTGTTGTTAAAACACCACTTGGAAACTGGAGTTCGTAAAGGAGCTTTAACTGCTGAACAAGCAGAAGCTAAATTTACTGCTTGGATGGATGAAAAATCTAACAAAGTTGGAGCTAAAGTTACAGGATTAGCTGATAACAAAGCTGCTGCTAGAGCTAAAGCTTTAGAATTAGAGAAAGAAGTGAACGCTAAACGTGCTGCTGCTATCGCTGCTGCAAAAGTTGTTGCTGAAACTCCTGCTACTGAAGAAGCACCTGCTACTGAAGAGACTACAGAAGAAACTGAAGCATAATTTGAATAGCGATTCATGCGTAAAAAAGATTGTTTCTATTTAGGTAAGATCGCGAAAAAATTTAGTTTCAAAGGGGAAGTATTGGCCTATTTGGACACAGACGAACCTCATTTGTATGAAAATTTGGAATCAATCTTTGTCTCTTTTGACAAGGATTTGGTTCCTTTTTTTATAGAAAAATCTTGTTTGCACAAAAATGATTTTTTGCGTGTAAAATTTGAAGATATTGATTCTGAAGAAGACGCTGAGAGAATTCTTGGTGCATCGCTTTACTTACCGCTTACTTTGCTTCCAAAATTGGAGGGGAATAAGTTTTACTTCCACGAAATCATGGATTTTGATGTGGAGGACACCCGTTTGGGGAATATCGGAAAAATTGTCGGCATTAATGACAGTGCATCCCAAGCGTTGTTTGAGATCATGAAAGGCGACATTGAAATTTTAGTTCCCATGATTGATCGTTTCATCGTTAAAGTGGACCGTGAGAATAAAACCATCATCTTGGACACCCCAGAGGGTCTGGTTGATTTGTATTTACAATAACCGATAGAGATTAAGCAATTAATCTCTATTTTTTTTATCCTATATACCTATGTTTCAATTCAAACAATTTTCAATCACCCAAGAACGCGCAGCCATGAAAGTGGGTACAGACGGCGTGCTGTTGGGCGCATGGGTCCCTTTAATCAACGGTCCATACAACATCCTGGACATTGGTGCAGGAACCGGAGTCATCTCCCTGATGCTGGCACAACGCAGCGCCGCAGATCAGATTGACGCCATTGAAATTGACCAAGATGCCTATGAAGAATGTGTGGAAAACTTTGAAAACAGTCCGTGGTCTGACCGCGTGTACTGCTACCACGCTGGCCTGGATGAATACACAGATGAACTTTTTGAAGAAGGTGATGATTATGATATCATTGTCTCCAACCCGCCTTTTTACAGTGAAAACTACAGCAGCGGAGACCCACAAAGAGATCAAGCACGCTTTCAAGACGCCCTTCCCTTTGATGAATTGGTAGAAAGTGCCCAAGCCCTGCTGTCTGACAACGGCATCTTTGCAGTAATCATTCCGTTCAAGGAAGAGGAAAACTTTGTAGCCCTTTGCCAATCTGTGGGCCTGCATCCCTTAAAAATCACCCGCGTCAAAGGCACGTCAACGGCAGAAGTTAAACGCTCCCTTTTGGCCTTTACCCGCATAGAGCAACAACCGCTAGTGGATGAGCTCACCATTGAATTGGAACGCCATGTGTACACCCCAGAATACATTGCACTGACCAAGGATTTTTACTTAAAAATGGAATAACAACCACCACCATATAACAGAAGATATAAAAGCAACACTGCATTTATATCTTTTTTTTTGCATTTATATTAAAAACCTGTTGATTCCTAGCCGTCATTTACTTATTTTTAGCCGATTAAACAAACAAACGAACAGATGAAACCAGATTTATTTCAAGCACCGGATTACTACCAGTTAGACGATCTGTTGACAGAAGAACACAAATTAGTAAGAGACGCTGCCCGTGCCTGGGTTAAGAGAGACGTTTCTCCAATCATAGAGGACTATGCACAACGTGCAGAATTTCCAAAACAAATCATCAAAGGCTTGGGAGAAATTGGCGGTTTTGGACCTTATATTCCAGTAGAATATGGCGGTGCAGGATTGGATCAAATTTCCTATGGACTGATCATGCAAGAAATTGAACGAGGTGATTCTGGTGTCAGATCCACCTCTTCTGTACAGTCCTCCCTAGTGATGTACCCCATATGGAAGTATGGAAATGAAGAACAACGCATGAAATACCTTCCCAAATTGGCGACCGGAGAATTCATGGGATGCTTTGGTTTAACAGAGCCAGACCACGGATCAAATCCTGCAGGAATGACCACCAACTTCAAAGACATGGGCGACCATTATTTGTTGAATGGAGCCAAAATGTGGATTTCCAACGCCCCATTTGCAGACATCGCAGTGGTGTGGGCAAAGAATGAAGAAGGACGCATCCACGGTTTGATTGTGGAGCGCGGCATGGAAGGATTCACTACCCCAGAGACCCACAACAAATGGTCATTGCGCGCGTCAGCGACTGGAGAGTTGATTTTTGACAACGTCAAAGTTCCCAAAGAAAATCTGTTGCCAAACAAGTCCGGTTTGGGTGCCCCACTGGGATGCTTGGACTCTGCCCGCTACGGAATCGCTTGGGGAGCCATTGGAGCAGCCATGGATTGTTATGACACCGCGTTGCGCTATGCAAAAGAGCGTATGCAGTTTGGCAAACCGATTGGTGCAACCCAGCTTCAACAAAAGAAATTAGCAGAAATGATCACTGAAATTACCAAAGCACAGCTGTTGACATGGCGTTTGGGCGTGTTGCGCAATGAAGGCAAAGCAACCTCTGCACAAATTTCCATGGCCAAGAGAAACAACGTGGACATGGCCATCAACATTGCACGTGAAGCCAGACAGATGTTGGGTGGAATGGGGATTACAGGAGAGTATTCCATCATGCGTCACAGCATGAATTTGGAATCCGTGATCACCTATGAAGGGACACATGACATCCATTTACTGATCACAGGAATGGACGTGACCGGTTTTTCAGCATTCAAATAAAATAGTGTTTTGATGGAGGGCGTTCCCCTCCGGGTCGGGTTTTCCGCTATATCTTTTGGTCGGCATGGCCTCCCAAAAGGATGCCGCTTCAACCCCTAACGCGGGAGCACACCACAAATTCCACCAACTCACATAAATATCAGTTAAAAAGAGCCAGCGCTTTAAAATACGCCGGCTCTTTTTTTCGTTTTTACTCCAAAGTCCCAGCACAATCACAACAGTACTCAGCACAAGATGTACAAAATATTGGGCGTTTTTATGAATTTTTTATTAAAATTAAGTGCCAGAAACCGAGCTTCTTTTTTAATTTTACAAAAAAAACAGGTATGAACAACATCCAAAGAATCAACACTTTGATTCAGCCTCAAAAAGACATCTTATTACAACACCCCCTATACAGCAAGATTTCCAACCTGGAAGATTTGCATCATTTCCTAGAAGGCCACGTCTATGCGGTTTGGGATTTCATGTCCTTACTCAAGGCATTGCAGTCCAAATTGACCTGTACGACCACACCCTGGTTTGCCTCTGCAGACGCCAACACCCGTTACCTGATCAATGAAATTGTCTTGGCAGAAGAAAGTGATTTGACCTTGGACGGACAGCGCCTGAGTCATTTTGAAATGTACCTCAGTGCCATGAAAGCCTGCGGCGCAAACACCCAAGCATTACAAGATTTTTTGGCAGACGTCCAAGAGACCAAAAACATATTTGTGTCCATTAAACTCTCAGACCTCCACCCCAACATCAAAGCCTTTTTAGAGTTCACCTTCCGCGTCATAGAGCAAGGTAAAACCCATGAAATAGCAGCAGCCTTCACCTTTGGTAGAGAAGATTTGATCCCGAGCATGTTTACCTCCATCCTCAAAGAATTCAAATCCAATTTCCCAACCGTGGATCTCAAAGAGCTGGTCTACTACTTTGACCGCCACATAGAACTAGACGCTGATGAACACGGCCCAATGGCTTTTGACATGATCCAAGCCCTTTGCGGTTCAGATCCCATCAAATGGAAAGAAGTAGAAGAAATATCTGTCCAAGCCCTTGAAATGCGCATTCAACTGTGGAACGCCATTGAAGAAACCATCTGCAAAGAAAGCTTGGTTTAGTAGTTGGATGCTCGCGGTGCAATAGAAAAGAAACACATTTCCATCTATACCGGTAATACACACTGGTAATACACACTGTACCAAAAAAACTATAAGCAATCATAAGTAATCATAAGTCAGCCAGATTACTATTCAAGTTCTAATAGAATCACATTTAGAACAACCACAATAACAAATTTTGATATATACTTCAT
>JAGHSS010000220.1 GCA_018065745.1 Candidatus Neoflavobacterium equi
ACATTGTACTTTGTATATGTTCCCTTCAGGTGAATTTTGCTAAACAGGCGAATATTCACTGCGGTGCATTTGCAAAAAACTTTGCTACAATTGATGGGGAAAAAAGTGACCTTGGAAAGTTTGACAAAATGGATGTTCACCATGTTGACCATGCCACTTGGGAAAATGAATTGACGTTTATCACTTCTGATAATGAAAACCTAGAGCAGGATTTTGAGCCTGTACCTAATTTAAAATTCAAAGCTATACATCCAATTACAAATTGGAATGTTAGCGAAATAATTGATATTTCCACATTAGTGGAACCTGCACAATTCAAACGTACGTTGGTTTTACTGACTGCTTTTGATGCCTACCTCTTTATCTTATTTGAGGATTTCAGGCTGTAAGATTTACATTTTTATTGGCTTTTTAAACGCATGTTTAAGAAAAATCAACGGGTTTAAAGCCCTAAATAACAAATGTAAACCACACAAATCTTATGAAAATTCAAAATTTGCAATGGGCTTTTTGTAGCCTTTTGCTAACGGTTGCTTGTAGTAAACCTGCAGAAAAAGAAGCGGAAGTTACCTATGAGGTGACGGCTGCTCAGAAAACGGACACGCTAATTACAAATCAATATGTAAGCCAACTCAAGGCGGTCAAACACATTAAAATAAGATCTCAAGAACGCGGTTATTTACAAAAAATATACGTCGATGAGGGGCAATATGTAACTAAGGGACAATTGCTGTTTCAAATCATGCCCAACCTGTACCAGTCGGAATATGCAAAGGCTATGGCTGAAGTAAAAGAGGCGGAAACAGAGGTGCAAAACTCCAAGATGCTGACAGACCATAACGTGGTATCTAAAAATGAACTTGTGGTGGCAAAAGCTAGACTGGACAAGGCACGAGCTGAAATGGGAATGGCAAAACAACACCTGAGTTTTACAGAAATTAGAGCGCCTTTTTCTGGTATAATTGATCATTTACACGAGCGTTTGGGGAGTTTAATTGAAGAGGGAACACTTTTGACGAGTCTGAGTGACAATGCGGAAATGTATGCCTACTTCAACGTCTCTGAGCCTGAGTATTTGGATTACCAAATGAATGCTGCAAACCGCGGCATGAATCAAGTTGGCCTTCTTCTTGCCAACAACCAACTCTTTCCTAAACAAGGAAAAATTGAAACTATTGAGGGTGATTTTAACAATGAAACGGGGAATATTGCCTTCAGAGCAAAATTCAACAACGACAATAAATTGTTGAGACACGGGCAAACGGGAAAAATACAAATGCAACGCCAATTGAAAAATGTATTGTTGATTCCCCAAAAAGCAACCTTTGAAAT
Source organism: Candidatus Neoflavobacterium equi (assembly GCA_018065745.1). Taxonomy (GTDB): domain Bacteria; phylum Bacteroidota; class Bacteroidia; order Flavobacteriales; family Flavobacteriaceae; genus Flavobacterium; species Flavobacterium equi. The sequence continues at coordinate 1,333 of JAGHSS010000220.1, forward strand.
TCAAGACCAAATTTATGTTTATGTGGTGGACGCCAAAGGTGGTGTGCACGCTAGAAACGTGAAAGTGAATGCCCAATTGCCAAACCTTTATGTGGTAAATCAAGGCCTTACTGAAAAAGAGCACATCCTTTTGGAAGGGATTCAGAAGGTGAAGGAAGCAGATGTGGTGCAGACAAAATTTGTTGCACCTGCAGATGTTATGGCTGGACTGGACTTGAAAGTTGAATAAGTTTTAATGTAGAAAACACACAAACCATGTTTAAAAAATTTATAAGAAGACCCGTGCTTGCTATCGTGGTCTCGCTGATTATTGTCTTTATGGGAATCCTGTCTCTGATCAAACTTCCCATAACCCAATACCCAAACATCTCTCCACCCAAAGTAAATATCACAGCTGAATTCCCTGGAGCTAATGCTGAATTGATGGTCAAAGCGGTAATCATCCCCATTGAAAGATCCATCAACGGGGTGCCGGGAATGAAATACATGACCTCTGACGCTGGAAATGACGGTGAATGTTCCATACAGGTAATTTTTGACTTGGGAACAGATGCCAATATCGCGGCAGTCAATGTACAGAATAGAATTTCTGCGGTCATCAACAAACTGCCGCCTTTGGTGGTGCGTGAAGGGGTGAAAATTACCCGTGAAGATCCAAGTATGTTGATGTACATCAACCTGTACAGCGAGGACCAACACACAGACCAAAAGTTCTTATACAATTATGCAGACATCAATATCTTGCCTGAGTTGAGACGAATCAGCGGTGTGGGAACAGCCTCGATTCTTGGAAACAGAGAATATGCCATGCGTGTGTGGTTGAAACCTGACCGCATGCAAGCCTATAAAATATCTGCAGAAGATGTGATGAAAGCTTTGGAATCACAATCATTAGAAGCGTCGCCAGGAAAAACTGGGGAAAGCTCTGGTAAGAAATCACAGTCATTTGAGTACGTTCTGAAATATGGCGGGCGTTACAACAAAATTGAAGATTATGAAAACATCATCCTCAGAGCGAATTCTGAAGGGGAAAGCTTGAAATTAAAGGATGTGGCCAAGGTGGAATTTGGAAGTACGATGTATGACATTTACTCCACGTTGAATGAACGTCCATCTGCAGCTTTAGTAGTCAAACAAGCCTATGGAAGTAACGCGAGCGAGGTTATCAAAAACATGAAAACACTGATGAGCCGTTTGGAGGGGGAAAACTTCCCAAAAGGAATGAAATATGAAATCAGTTATGACGTGTCCAGTTTCTTGAATGCCTCTATGGAAAAAGTGGTGCACACCTTGGTGGAAGCCTTTATACTGGTGGGAATCGTGGTTTTCTTATTCCTTGGAGATTGGAGATCCACCATAATTCCAACATTGGCGGTACCGGTATCCTTGGTTGGAACGTTTGCGTTAATGCAAGCTTTTGGGATCACGGTCAACCTGATTTCACTGTTTGCCTTGGTCATGGCTATTGGTGTAGTTGTGGATGACGCCATTGTCGTTATTGAAGCCGTTCACGCTAAAATGGAGGAAAAACACCTCTCCCCTTTCAAGGCGACTCAAGAGGCTATGACTGAAATTGGTGGTGCCATCATTGCCATTACTTTTGTAATGACAGCCGTGTTTATACCGGTGGCTTTTATGTCTGGACCGGTGGGAATTTTCTACAGACAGTTTTCCATCACCATGGCTACAGCTATTGTCCTTTCTGGATTGGTAGCCTTGACTTTAACACCTGCACTCTGTGCTTTGATCTTGAAAAACAACCACGGAACAGCTCGTAAAAAAACTCCGATCAACAGATTCATCGACGGTTTCAACAAGCTCTTCAACGCGGGGACAGATAAATATGAAAAGATATTGCTCAAAATATTAAACAGAAAGGTAATGACCTTTTTAGTTTTGGGTATCTTCTGTGTTGCGACTTATTTTTTGAGTAACAGCATTGCAACGGGATTTATCCCAAATGAGGACCAAGGGATGTTTTATGCCATCATCCAAACACCGCCTGGTTCTTCCCTGGAACGCACCAATGAGGTGGCGGGAAAACTTCAAAAAATTGCTGAAGGAATTGAAGGCGTACAATCTGTTTCTTCACTTGCTGGATATGAAATTTTGACTGAGGGAACTGGAGCCAACACGGGTACCTGTTTGATCAATTTAAAAAATTGGGAGGACAGAAAACACAGTGCCCAAGAAATCATTGAAGAATTAGAACTGAAGGCAGAAGATTTGACGGGTGCCAATTTAGAGTTTTTCCTTCCACCAGCTGTACCTGGATATGGAGCTGCAGGGGGATTTGAATTGCGTCTTTTGGACAAAACGGGAAGTGGTGACTACCACAAGTTTGAACAGGTAAGTAAGGATTTTGTCGCTGAGTTGAACAAGCAGCCGCAAATTGGAAATGCCTTTACTTTTTACAGTGCCAGTTTCCCACAGTATTTGCTTAAGGTAGACAATGAAATATTGGAACAAAAAGGACTGACTATTGAAGAAGCCATGTCTAATTTATCCACATTGGTAGGAAGTAATTATGAAACCAGTTTCATCAAATTTGACCGTCCTTACAAGGTTATGGTACAATCTGGCCCTGAATACAGAGCTTTGCCAGAAGACATTTTAAAATTGTATGTCAAAAATGACGTTGGTGAAATGGTCCCATACAGCGCGTTCATGAAGATGGAAAAAGTATATGGACTTTCTGAAATCACACGCCACAATATGTATACCGCTGCAGAAATTAGTGGTACACAAGCTGCAGGATACAGCAGCGGTGACGCCATTGAGGCAGTCAACAAAATTGCCGCAGAAAAGTTGCCAAAGGGATATGGAATTGACTGGGCGGGAATTACCAAAGACGAGGTTGCCCGAGGAAATGAAGCTGTATATATCTTTTTGATTTGTTTGGCCTTTGTATATCTAATCCTAGCTGGACAATATGAAAGCTTTATTCTGCCTTTACCAGTTATTTTATCACTACCGGTTGGAATATTCGGAGCCTTTTTATCATTGAAATTATTTGGTTTAGAAAACAATATTTATGCACAAGTTGCCTTGGTCATGCTGATTGGATTACTGGGTAAAAATGCCGTGCTGATCATTGAGTTTGCCGCTCACAAACACAGTCAGGGAAGTACCATATTCCAGAGTGCTGTGGCGGGTGCTGTGGCGCGTTTCAGACCTATTTTGATGACGTCTTTTGCCTTTATTGCCGGGTTGATTCCCTTGGTATTTGCAACAGGACCTGGAGCGATTGGTAACAGAACTATTGGGACTGCTGCGGCAGGAGGTATGTTGATTGGGACTGTTTTTGGCCTGTTCATCATCCCGGGATTGTATTTTGTTTTTGCCACTTTAGCTTCCAAAATGAAACTATCAAAATATGAAGATGAAAACCCGTTAACTGAAAATTTAAACCACAATGACTAGATACAAACTACTGAAATTGGGCGTGGTCAGCACTGCGGCTTTTTGGATGTACAGCTGTGCTGTACCAAAGCAACCACAACGTTTGACAGATCATAAGGACTTGGTAATTCCAACAACTTTTGACACTTTGCAGACTGGAAATCAAAATAAATTAAGTGGTTGGAGGTTGTTTTTTACAGATCAAAACCTCCAAAAACTCATTGAAATTGCACTTGAAAACAACCAAGAATTAAACGTCACCTTGCAAGAAATTGAGATTGCAAAAAGTGAAGTCCTCTATAAGAAAAGCGGACTGAGTCCAAAGGTAACTGCCGGTATTGGCGTTGAAGTTGAAAAGGTAGGACGTTACACCAGTCAAGGCGCTGGTGACGCTTCTACTGAAATTGAGGAAGGCAAAGAAACACCAGATCCCCTATTTAATTTCCAAGGCGCCATTAGAGCCAGTTGGGAAGTGGATATTTGGAACAAACTACACCATTCCAAAGAGGCTGCGGTACACCGGTTTTTGGCCACTGTTGAGGGTAGAAATTTTGTGTTAACCAATCTAATTGCTGAAATCGCTGAAAAATATTACGACCTTATTGCATTAGACAATCAACTGCAGATAGTAGAGAACAATATTAATTTGCAACGCAATGCCTTGGAATTGGTTAAAATTCAAAAGCAAGCCGCCCGAGCAACAGCGTTGGCAGTAAAGAAATTTGAGGCAGAATTAATGAAGTCTGAAAGCATGGTTTTTGGAATCAAACAGGAAATACTTGAAACTGAAAACAGTCTTAATTTTTTGATGGGAAGGTATCCAGCTCCAATTGTGAGAACTCAAAAGGACATCAATGACCTCAATGCGCCAACTATCACGGCCGGGATTCCTGCTGATTTATTGGAAAACAGACCTGATATTGCCCGTGCAACACACCAATTAGAGGCTTCAAAATTAGATGTACAAGTTGCCAAAGCAGAGTTTTATCCTGGATTGGGACTTTCTGCTGCGGTGGGATTGGAAGCTTTTAAACCAAACTATTTGACAAAACTTCCTGAGTCATTGTTGTATAATGTTATTGCAGATATTGCAGGACCTTTGGTTAATAAAAAAGCCATAAAGGCAGAATACAACAAAGCGAATGCTGCACAATTACAAGCGCTATACAATTATGAACGCACGGTATTAACCGCCTTTTTGGAGGTGTCCAACGGGCTGAAAAAAATTGACAATTTGGAGCAATCCTACCAATTCAAGCTCAAACAGATCAAGGCGCTCAATGAATCCATTGGCATGGCCACCCTGCTCTACAAATCCAACAGAGCTGAATATCTGGAGGTTTTAATGACCCAGCGCGATGCCTTGGAAGCGAAATTGGAACTGGTTGAAACTAAAACGCAACAGTTTAAAAATGTAATTTCTGTCTACAAAAATCTGGGCGGAGGTTGGAAATAATTTGGGCGTTGCCCTTGCGGGCCGGGCCTTGCGCTATATCTTTTACCAGGCTAGCGCCTGGAAAAAGGATGCCGCTTCAGTCCCTAACGCGGGGTAACTTACATTGTAAAAAATATGAACACAAAAAAAACCTACTTTTTATAAAGTAGGTTTTCTTTTATTTAATTTCCTGATGGACGTTTTCCGCCACCTCTTTGGCCACCATCAGGGCGTTGACCGCCTTCTCCTTTTGGTGCTCCTTTCATCTTGGATTGCTGTTTGCCTCCAAAACGATCTATTTTATAAGTCAATGAAAACATTACATAACGTTTTAAAACCGTGTTTTGCTGATCCACAATGCTGGTTTCAGAAACCGTTCTGGTATTCCCCAAGTTTTGATTTAGTAAATCATATACTTTAACTTTTGCCAATAGCGTTTTTTCAAAGAAGTAATACGCTACAGACGTATTCCACAAATAAAAGTCTTTCTTAAATCCATCAGCAATATTGGAATTGTAAGTATATCCAAAATCATTACCCCAAACCAAATTATTTGGCCAATAACTAGTCGTTTCAATATTGAAACGGTGTGCGTTATTTGAAACACTATTCACGCGGTAATTCTCATAATTGGTGATGTTGTAATTGAAACTGTATGAAGGACGAATAGTTAACAATTCCCCATAATCATAAGAGAAATACACTCTTGGAGCAATGGTTAACAGACGAGCATCATAAAAGTCAGTGTTGACAAAACCTTTGTTAAACCTGTAATTGTTGTTCAATCCAATTCCATATCTAAAGTTGTGCGCATCTCTTTTTACAGATTTGCTCCAGTTCCCACCCAAGGAGATATTGTATGTATCATCCACATTGGTGTAAGTAGTAGTTCGCTTTCTATTCTCATCATAAGAATAAATAGAGATGATGGTCTTGTCATAATAATTCATGGATGCATTTACAGACCAACCGTTTTTAGTTGTTGCATTGTAATTGTTGTATGATGCACCAATGGCGTGATTTCTTGAAACGTCCAAATCTGGATTACCAACAATGGTATTCAAAGGGTTGGACAAATCTTCAAACGGTAAAATTTGTCTTGCACTTGGCAAGCTGGTGTTGTAACGGTATCTCACGTTGAAGTTTTTTCCTCGTGACGGTTTGTATCTGTAATTTGCAGCTACAGAAGGCAATACATAATCGCGATCCAAATTAGTTTTCACGTTGATGTAATCAGAGAATGCACTGTAATCAGATATGTTCAAACCTGCATTAAACGTAATGCGCGTTTTGGATTTTTCAATGATAAATCCTGCTCCCGGAGAAACGGTATGTACCAATGAAGACATATAACTTGACTGCTCCTGATTGATGCTGTTAAACGATGCTGACGCAGCGTCAAAGTCAAACGTTTTGTTATCTGTAACATTCTGTGCAGAATTGTACTCCAAAGAGAATTTCAACTTCAATGAATCTGCAACAGGCTGCAAGTATTCTGCAGAAAGACTGTACAGGTCTGTGTTTGTTCTGTCTTTTTGATATTGATTTCTGATGTCATCTGGATCCGTATCATTATAAAAATAAGTCTCAGAATTCAAACGCGTTTCAGAATCGCTTTTTTGATTTTTGTTTGTGAAATCCACAGACAACAATTTCCCTTTGGTACCAAAAGCTTTGTTGAAATTAATGCTGTTAGAGAAGTTGAATGAATCTGTTCCCGTTCTTGAATTGGAAGCATTCTCATTCAGTAAAGCACCGTCTTCATCAATGGATTTTTGAGTGCTGACATCCATCGCATTTTTGGAATTGGATTCCAAGCTTGGATTGACAACAATGGATGTTGTTGGGTTTATTTTGTACTCAATTTCGTAATCAAATTTGTGGGTGTTGGTTTCACTTTCTGATTCGCGTTCTGAAAGTGTGGTGAAATTCCCGTCAGCCAACAAATTGATTTGTTCTGTTCTGTTTCTATTTTCGTTATTTGCATTGGTAAAGAAGTAACTACCTGCATTTTCAAAACCGTCAAACCACGGTTCAGAATAGTTTACTCCCAACATGGAATTTCTGGTAATACCACTGCTAGAGCCTCCTCCTGCTCCACCTTTACCCATATTGGAACGTCCGCCGGACATATTGTCAAAGACGTCATCCATTGAAAATCCTGATGCGTTGACGTTGTTGGAAGATCCCAAGAAACTCAACTTGCGATCCCCTTTGAAATAGTTAAAAATCGCACTGGCTTCATAGCGGTCATCTGTACCATACCCCCCAGAAAATTTACCAAAATAGCCGGTGTTTTTATCCTCATCAATGGTTAAATTGATGCTGGAATTCTCTGAAGCAGCCTGCTGTTTAGTCAATTCTTCTTTTCTGGTTTTGGTGTCAGAAACCTGTACTTTCTTGATTAGATCTGCCGGTAAACTCTGCAGGGCTATTTTTCCATCTTTCCCAAAGAAAGACTTTCCATTGACCAATATTTGATCCACTGTTTTTCCGTTCACGGTGATGGTTCCTTCAGTATCAATATCAACCCCTGGCAATTGCTTTAACAAGGTTTCAACATTGGCATCTGGACGCACCTTGAAGCTGGCAGCGTTAAATTCAAGCGTATCTGCTTTGACACGCACCGGTGGTGCCTCTGTCAATATGATCAATTCTCCCAAAAGGTTGGCGTCATCTTCCAGTACTACCGTTCCAAGGTCCAATGGTCCTTGAAAAGTATTCAGTCTTTTGACAAAATCTTTGGAGCCTACAAGTGCAATTTTCAAATCTAATTTCTCATCAGATTTTCTCAATTGCATTACAAATTCTCCTTTTGCGTCTGTAATAGCATATTCAACCAAAGAGGAATCAGCCACTTTGTTGACAAAGACGGTTGCAGATTCCAACGGGTAATTTGTGGCGTCAACCACCTTCCCTTTGATTTCAAATTTGCTCTGAGCAACACCAAAAAAGGTGCTAAAGAGACACAAAATAAAATATAGTTTTTTCATAAAAAAAATAATGCGTTACTAATTGCAAACTAACAATTAATAACGCATTATTTAAAAT
>JAGHSS010000176.1 GCA_018065745.1 Candidatus Neoflavobacterium equi
GGTAAAGTGTAGAAGAAGCTTAAATTAGCTGTGTTTACTGGAGTTCTAACTAAACGATCTCCTTCAATAAAACTACCTTTTAAACCTGAAGTTTTTGTGTAACGCATGTCATTGTAACTATAGCCTGCGATGATGTTTAAACCTTCTACAGGACGAGCAGTAATGTCAAATTCAACACCTTTACTTTTGGTTGCACCACTTAAAACTTTGATTGAATTGTCTGTGTTTGGTGTTCCGTCTGCTTTAAATTCTGCCGTTTGTGCAAGGTTATTGTTTTGAATTTGGTATAGAGTCACATTAGTTGTTAATAATCCTTTGAAGAAATCATTTTTAATTCCAACTTCAAACTGATCTATAATTGATGGTTTAATTGCCTTTAAATCTACTGTTGTTCCTGAGTTTGGTGTAAACGAATTTGAGTAACTTGCAAAAAGTGCTAGGTCTTTTGTTGGCTGGTAAACTAAACCAACTTTTGGTGTAAATGCTTGATCTACACGTTTTCCGTCTTTTTTAGTTGTTACAGGATCTGCAATTAAATCTGTTGTAGTAACTTGAGCTTCCTGCCAAGACCAGCGCAACCCAAGTAGAACTTTAAATTGGTCAGTTAATGAAACTAAATCTTGAGCGTAAGCACCAAATCGCATGGTTTTAGTTTCTGCAATTTTAGTTTCTTTCGCATCCGGAATTTCTCCTCCTTGATCGAAGTTTTCAAAATCAAAAATGTTTCCAGATCCGTAAGTTTTAGGGTCGAAAGCAAAAGTATGTGAGGTTGTGAATGAATTATCATAATCTAAACCTGTTAATAATTGATGCTTAATTTTTCCTGTGTAGAAAGTTCCTTGTAAATTAATTTGTTCAGCAAGTAATTGTTCGTTGTTGTGATTTTGACCCAACGGGCGTGACCAATTTCCTTCTGCATCTGGTTGGATACGTTCTGTTCCTTTAGATTTTCTATCGAAATTTTGGAATGAACTATTAAAATTTAATTTCCAATTTTCATTAAATTGGTGTTTTACTAAAGCACTAACGCTCGCTTGTCTCGTTTGTCCGTTTGACCAAGTTGCGCCAAAATATCTGTTTCTTGGTACATCAACAATTTCTTTTCCAATGATTGCAGTACCAAAATCAGGTGTCCAATCATCATGTAAATAATCTGCTTGTAAAACAATATCTGTTTTTTCAGAAACTTTGAAAAGTAATGATGGATTAATGTAGTAGCGTTTTTTTTTAACTACATCTCTGAAACTTTCAGAGTTTTCATAAGAACCTGTGAAGCGGTAAGCAACCGTATTGCTTAATGGACCATAAACATCTACAGAAGGTTTGTAGAAGGCATAACTTCCCATTTGCATGCTAATTGATCCACCCGAGTTAAAAGAAGGTTTTTTTGTAACCATATTTAAAATTCCTCCAGGCGCAACGTTTCCAAACAGCAACGCAGCACTACCTTTTAAAACTTCAACACGCTCTAAAGAGGAAACTTCTGGCATAGAACCACTGTTTAATCTAAAACCGTTTTTAAACATGTTATTCGAAGACATATCATATCCTCTTGAGTAAAAAGATTCTTGAGCAGCACCACGAGCTGAACTCACGTAAACTCCATTTACATTTTTAACAACATCACTTAAACGTACAGATTGTTGTTGTTCTATGGTTTGACTTCCAATGATTTGAATACTTTGAGGTAAGTCAATCGCTTTAATATCTAAGCCAGATAATACAGTTTCTTTACGTTTGTTTGGTGTACCCGAAATATTGATAACAATTTCACTTAAAGTGGTTAAATCTTCATCTAAGACAAAGCTAACTTCACTAGTTTCATTAGGTAAAACGTTAACAACTTTAGATTGTTTTTTAATGCCATCACCTTCTATGGTTAACGTATGATGTCCCGCAGGAAAATTTGTGAATTGAAATTCACCGTCCGAGTTGGTTTGTGTTACATGAGAGTCTTTTCCCATTTTAATAGTGATTCCAGATACTGGAAAACCATCAGTAGATGTTATTTTTCCTTCAATTATACCAGTTTCTTGTGCATACATTGTAAATGTTGAGCATAACAAAATGAAGAATATTTTGAAATAGTTATCAATATTTCTGGTACACCAAACAAACGTAAAGAAACTGTATTATCTGGCTTAGATATTAAAGCGATTGACTTACCTCAAA
>JAGHSS010000327.1 GCA_018065745.1 Candidatus Neoflavobacterium equi
GTAGAATTAGTACTTTAGCCAAAATATTATTTTAATTACCCAGATAAATATGAAAAACATTAAGAACCTGTACCCACATCTCTTGGCTTTGCTTGGATTTGTAATTGTATCCTTGGTTTATTTCTATCCTGTCATGCAGGGAAAAAAAATAAGTCAATCAGACATTTCACAATATGTGGGAATGGCAAAAGAACAAAATGACTTCAGAGCGCAAACAGGGGAAGAACCCTATTGGACAAACAGTGCCTTTGGTGGGATGCCTACCTATCAATTGGGAGCAAAATATCCCCACAACTACATCAAGCAATTGGATGAAGTGATTCGTTTTTTACCACGTCCTGCAGATTATCTGTTTTTGTACTTTATTGGTTTTTATATTTTAATGCGCGCCCTGCGTTTGGATGTACTTAAATCCTTCCTTGGTGCCTTAATCTTTGGTTTTTCAACCTACCTGATCATTATATTGGGTGCGGGGCACAATGCAAAAGCTCACGCCATTGCTTACATGCCTATGGTTGTTGCTGGAGTGCTGATGGTATATCAAAAACGCTATGTCTTGGGGGGACTTCTAACCCTTTTTGCAGTGGCTTTGGAAATTAATGCCAATCACTTTCAAATGACTTTTTACTTGTTGCTATTGCTTTTAATCATCAGTATATACTATGCTTATCTGTATATCAAACACAAAGATTTTGCAGCCTTGGGTAAAGCAGCAGCCGTTTTTGTTATTACAGGTATTTTGGCTGTTGGTGCCAATGCAACCAATTTGTTAGCAACGAGTGAATATGCCAAATATTCTACCAGATCTGACTCAGATTTAACTTTTGAACCAGACGGCAAACCCAAATTACACACGGGTGCCATGTCTTATGAATATATTACAGAATACAGTTACGGAATTGCTGAGAGTTTGAACCTTATTGCGCCACGCGTTTTTGGTGGTTCCAATGTAGAGAAAGCATCCAAAGGATCTCCGGTTTATGAGTTCATCATTGGCCAAGGAGCTTCTCCTCAAGAAGCAGCTGCTTTCTGTGAAAATGTTGCGACTTATTGGGGGGATCAACCCATTGTTGCTGCACCAGCATATATTGGTGCTGGAGTATTTTTCCTTTTTGTCTTGGCCCTTTTTATGGACAAGCGAAAAATTAAATATGCCTTTCTTGCGGGCGCTTTAGTTTCCCTGATGTTATCATGGGGTAAAAACTTCCCTGCCTTGACCAATTTCTTCATTGATTTTGTTCCGATGTACAATAAATTTAGAGCGGTTTCTTCCATTCAGGTAATCTTGGAATTGTGTATTCCAGTCTTGGCGATGATGGGGATGCAGTCTTTCTTTAATGCAACGGCAACAGAACGCATCAGTGCAATCAAAAAAACAGCGCTGGTTTGTGGTGGTTTTGTAGTGGTGTTGTTCCTGGGGTACCTCAGTTTTGATTATGTGGCTGCTAGTGATGATTATTTCATGCAGGCTTATGGAGAAATGGGTGTGCCTTTTGTTGAAGCTTTAAGAGCCCAACGTCAACATATGTACTTTACTGATTTGATTAGAACTCTGGTGTTATTCCTTGCTGTTTGCGGTGTTTTATTTGCCTTTGCTAAAGCGAAGTTAAGTGAGCTTACTGCTGTAGTTTTATTGGGAGTAATCCTTGTTGGAGACTTGGTTGCAGTGGACAAAAATTATGTAAACAAAGACAGCTTTGTGGCGGCATCAAAGGTGGATATTCCATTTGAAAAGAATGCGGCTGATGAGTTCATTCAACGCGACACGACCAATTTTAGAGTTTTTGAGCTTAATGGAAGCATCAACAGTGCTCGTGCATCCTATTTCCATAAATCAATTGGGGGATACCACGCTGCAAAACCAAAAAAATTACAACAATTGTTTGATTATCAAATCAACAATCAAAATATGCAAATCATCAATATGTTGAATGTGAAATACATCATTCAGCAAGATGAAGAAGGACAATTTATTCCATTGTTAAATGACAAGGCGAATGGGAATGCTTGGATGATCAAACAGGTCAAAAAAGTAAATTCTGCAGATGAGGAGATGAAGGCTTTAACGTCTTTTGACTCTAAAAAAGAGATGATCATCAATGCGACTACTTTCCCAGACGTGGCGAAGAAGTTAGCTGAGAACTACAGTATTGATTCCACTTCATTTGTGAAATTGACTCAGTACAAACCAAATCACTTGGTGTATGCTTACCAAAACAGCAAACCAACGGTGGTGGTGTTCTCTGAGATGTATTATGCTAACGGATGGAATGCTTATGTGGACGGTCAATTGACCCCACACTTTGAAGCTGACTACACGCTAAGAGCGATGCAAGTTCCTGGAGGAGCACACAAAATTGAGTTTAAATTTGAACCAGAGGTGATCCAAAAAGGGGGATTGATTTCCTTGTTTAGCTGTATTGGTATTTTGGGATTGATCCTGATTGCTGCTGTTGCCCAGTGGAAACAGTGCAAAACAAAAAAATAGATCCTTATGAAAAAGGTATTGATAATTTCTTATTATTGGCCTCCAGCAGGTGGACCAGGCGTGCAACGTTGGTTGAAATTTGTCAAGTATTTGCCAGATTTTAAAGTTCAACCGCACGTTTATGTTCCGGAAAATCCGCACTATCCAATTTTAGATGCGGCTATGGAAAAAGAGGTCTCTAAAAAAGCGATCATAATAAAGAATAAAATTTGGGAGCCTTATAAATGGGCTTCCTTTTTTTCAAATAAAACACAAAAAATCAGTTCTGGAATCATTACCCCTTCAAGAAAACAAAGTTTAGCTGAAAAGGCGTTGCTTTGGGTCAGAGGGAATCTGTTTATTCCTGATGCTCGTGTTTTTTGGGTCAAACCGTCCATCACTTTTTTGGCGTCTTATATAGAGCAACACCAAATTGAAACTGTGATTACCACAGGACCGCCACACAGCATGCACTTGATTGGGCTTGGATTAAAAAAACAAATGCCCAAGATAAAGTGGATTGCTGACTTTAGAGATCCGTGGACGAGTATTGGGTATCACAAGGAGCTAAAATTGACTGAAAGATCAGCTCAAAAGCATTTTGACTTGGAAAATGAAGTCATGCAAAAAGCAGATGTATTGTTGGTGACCAGCAACCGTACAAAAGAGGTTTTTGAGCGTTCAACGTCTCAACCTATAACGGTAATCACCAATGGATTTGACGTTGAAAAAAGAGGGAAGAAAACCAAGGATGCCAAATTTTCAATTGCTCATATTGGCTCGTTCCTCTCCAAGAGAAATCCACGTGTCTTTTGGAAGGCACTACAAGAGCTGGTTCGCGATGAACCGGATTTTAAAGATGCGTTGGAATTGAAATTGGTGGGTGCGGTCAGTACAGAAATTCTGGATACTATTAAAGAGTTCCAATTGGACTCCTTTTTAAACCTGGTGGGATATGTGTCCCATGAAGAAGCTGTAGCAGCACAGCGCAGCGCGCAGGTGCTGTTGCTGATTGAAATTGACTCTGAACAGACAAAGACCATCATCCCTGGAAAGTTGTTTGAATATATGGCAGCAGAACGCCCCATTTTAGCAGTTGGTCCAGAAGAAACGGATATGGAAAATATCTTGTTGCAAACCAATACTGGTGTGTATTGCAAGTATGATGAGAAAGACAAGATCATTGCCGTCATTAAAGATTATTTTGAGCGATACAAAGCAAATAACCTACAGGTTAACGCTGTTGGTATCCAACAGTATTCCAGAAAAAACCTGACCAAACAGCTGTCAGAATTACTTTAAAATACCCTGGTCCAAAGGCCGGATTTACCATAAAAAAAACCCGATAATCAAAATGTGATTTTCGGGTTTTTTAATTAACTAAACCAAACCTAACTTTTTATAGTTACCAACTATATACTTTAACTTTATATTATTTAAAACTGCCAATTTGGTGTTTTATTGCATTTGATTCAAATTTTATATATAACTTCACATTATCAAAACAATACTTAAAATTTAATGTTAAATATTGATGCTTATCAGTATTAGAATGCACTAGAATATGATTAAAATTTACGCTTTACTGTCCTCACTATTGTTGCCCATGGCAGCTGCTGCTCAAACGTACAACAACAATATAGCACAGGTTGTTGCTGAAGTCAACCAAACCCGAATGACGGAAAATTTACAGGCTTTTGAAAACCTGGGGGTCAAGTCAAAGGGAACAGCGGCTCAAGAAAATACCTACCAGTGGTTGGTGGCCAAATACACTTCTTTTGGCTATGGTGCTAACGCCATTTCAACACAAACGTATTCCTATTCAAATACCTCAAGCAAAAACCTAATAGTGGATAAAATAGGGGCTTTATATCCAGATGAATTCGTAATTGTATGTGGGCATTTTGACACCGTTGTTGGTACAGGAACCAATGACAATGGAAGTGGGGTGACAACAATTTTGGAAATTGCGAAAGCCATAAAAAATATACCTACAGCATACAGTGTAAAATTCATCAACTTCTCTGGAGAAGAGGACGGCTTGTATGGAAGTTCAGCCTTTGTGAATCAAGTGGTGAATGGGACACAACCCAAGATGAAAATCCGTTTGGTTTTAAATATTGATGAAGTTGGTGGGGTAAAGAACATGTCCAATACAAAGGTAAAATGTGAACGCGACCTTTCTTCTCCAACAGCGAACAATGCCAGAAGCAATGAATTCACCTTGGAATTGATGAATTGCGTCCGTTTGTATTCTTCTTTAACCCCTGAGTTATCCAATGCTTATTCATCAGATTATATGCCATTTCAAGGAAATGGAGAAGTTATTACGGGATTGTTTGAATCTAATGAATCCTCCACACCACATACTGCAAGGGATTTGTTAGTGAATATGGATCCTGCCTATACTTTTCAAATTGCCAAGGCCGCTACTGCTGCAACATTGCATTTTGCACAGGCGTACACTGGGGAGTTGAACCGCACTAATTTTGTTGAAGATCCGTTGCAATTGGCGCCAAACCCGAGCAAGGATCAATTGCACATCAATTGGGATGCTTTAAAAATTCAAACTGGAGTTTGTGTGATATCAGACGCATTGGGGAGAATTACTTCTGTACAGCCTGTTCAAGAGGACGACGTCATTGATGTGAGTAAACTGACCTCTGGGATATATCATTTGACGTTGACAAATGAATACAAGTCGTTTAAAAGTACCTTTATCAAAAATTAAAACAAACGCAGGGTCTGATGTAAGACTTTGGACATAATAAAAAAGAGGAAACACGATGGCTGTGTTTCCTCTTTTTCGTTATGATATTGTCTGCGTTAGGTCTGGCAGCGGCATCCTTTCTCTTGGCGCTGCCAAGGGAAAGATATAGCGTACAGACCGACCCCTTTCCTGAAGCGCAGCTGCAGGACGGGGAACGCCCCAAAAATTTTTATTTCAATTTCTCTTTCAGGTAATGTCCTGTGACAGAATTTTTGTTTTTAGCCACTTCTTCAGGGGTGCCAAATGCTACCAATTGGCCGCCGTTTGCGCCTCCTTCAGGGCCGATATCAATGATGTAATCTGCGCATTTGATAAGGTCCATGTTGTGTTCAATTACCACTATGGAGTGTCCTTTCTCAATAAGTGCTTCAAAAGATTTTAACAACTTCTGGATGTCGTGAAAATGCAGTCCAGTGGTTGGCTCATCAAATATAAATAACACTTTTTCTTTGGTAATACCTTTGGTTAAAAAGGAGGCCAACTTGATGCGCTGCGCCTCACCGCCAGAAAGTGTGGAGGCAGACTGCCCCAACTGTACATATCCCAATCCGACCTCTTGAAGCGGAAAGATTTTCTGCACCAATTTGGTCTGTTGGTGGGTTTCAAAAAAGGCAACGGCCTCATCAATGGTCATGCGCAACACATCGCTGATGTTTTTGCCCTCATAGTTAACTTCCAAAATTTCCTTTTTGAAGCGTTTTCCCTGACAAGTTTCACACAAAAGGTGGACATCTGCCATGAATTGCATTTCAATAGTTACCGTTCCTTCCCCTTTACAGGTCTCGCATCTACCGCCGTCCACATTGAATGAAAAGTGCTTGGCTTGGTAATTGCGCAATTTGGACAACTGCTGTTTGGCAAAGAGATCCCTGATGTCATCATAGGCCTTGATGTAACTGATTGGGTTTGATCTGGAGTTCTTTCCAATTGGGTTTTGATCAATGTATTCAATGCTTTTGATATGGGAATAACTACCTCTGATATCTGTAAACTGACCGGCTTTTTCTCCAGTTCCCAAAAGTTCTTTTTGAAGGGCAGGGTAGATGATTCTCTTGACCAATGTACTCTTTCCACTTCCTGAAACTCCGGTAATTACCGTCAAACAATCCAAAGGTAATGTAACATTTATGTTCTTAAGATTGTGCTCTCTAGCGCCAATTACTTCAACATAATTTTTGTATGTTCTGCGCTTTTTAGGCACGCTAATTTCCATGCGTCCACTCAGGTAATTCCCCGTCAAGGTGTCTTCCTTTAACATTTCTTCAAACGTTCCTTGAGCGACCAATTCTCCACCAAATGTACCGGCTTCTGGGCCAATGTCAATGATTAGGTCTGCCTGTTTCATCAAATCCTCATCGTGCTCCACCACAATAACGGTGTTGCCCAAGTCCCTCAAGGTTTTCAAGACTTGAATCAGGCGTTCTGAATCCTTGGAGTGCAACCCAATGCTGGGCTCATCCAAGATGTACATGGAACCAACCAGGGAGCTACCCAAAGAGGTTGCCAAATTGATTCGCTGCGACTCCCCACCAGAAAGGGAGGCAGAATTCCTGTTTAAGGTCAGGTAATTCAAACCTACTTCATCCAAAAATTGGAGTCTGTTTTTGATTTCCACCAACAGGCGTTTGGCAACTTTAGCGTCGTGAGGAGTCAATTCCATGTCTTTGAAAAATGGAATCAAGTTCACGATTGGCAAATCAACCAATTCCGTGATGGTTTTACCGCAAACTTTGACATAGTTCGCCTCAGGTCTGAGTCGTTTGCCATGACAAGCGGTACACTTTGTTTTCCCTCTATATCTGGAAAGTAAAACGCGGTTTTGTATTTTGTAATTCTTGGATTCTAATTCTTTGAAAAATTCATTCAAGCCGGTAAAGTACTTGTTCCCGGTCCACAAAAGGTCTTTTTGCTCTTGCGTCAATTCAAAATATGGACGGTGGATGGGAAAGTCAAATTTAGCGGCGTGTTTGATCAATTCGTTTTTGTAAAACTCCATGGTGTCTCCGCGCCAAGCGTATACTGCATTTTCAAAAATCGACAAGCCCGTGTTTGGGATCACCAATTCCTCATCAATACCAATGATGTTCCCATAGCCTTCACAGACTGGACATGCACCATAAGGATTGTTGAATGAAAATAAATGTACGTTGGGTTCTAAAAACTGCATGCCGTCCAATTCAAAATTGGTGCTGTAATCCACGCGTTTTTTAGTAGCGACGTCCTCTATATAAAGCGTCCCTTTACCCTCATAAAAAGCAACGCCCAAGGCGTCTGCCAATCTGTTGTAGAACTCTTCTTCTGTGCTAATTACCAAACGGTCAATCACAATAAAGAGCTCCTGGGTGTCTATGGTTACATTTTCAAGGTCATCCAATCTGTGGGTTTCTCCATCAATAAGTATTCTTGAAAATCCTTGTTGCAACAAAACCTTTAGTTTTTCTTCCAAAGTTCTTCCTTCTTCCACCACTAGGGGTGCTAAAAGAAGGTATCTTGATCCCACTTCCAACGTTTGAATGTAATTTACTACATCAGTAACGGTGTGTTTCTTGACTTCTTGACCAGAAATTGGAGAATATGTATGTCCCACACGTGCAAAGAGCAACTTCATATAATCATAGATTTCTGTTGAAGTACCCACGGTTGAACGTGCATTGGATGTATTTACTTTTTGCTCAATGGCAATTGCTGGAGCGATTCCCTTGATATAATCAACCTTTGGTTTGTTTAATCTTCCAAGAAACTGTCTTGCGTAAGAAGATAAACTTTCTACATACCTGCGTTGTCCCTCAGCATAAAGCGTATCAAAAGCTAAACTGGATTTACCAGAACCTGATAATCCTGTAATGACTACTAATTTATTTCTGGGAATAGCAACATCTAAATTTTTTAGATTGTTGTGCTGTGCTCCCTTAATCAGTATATACTGT
>JAGHSS010000222.1 GCA_018065745.1 Candidatus Neoflavobacterium equi
TAACCATGCTTAAAAATTACATTTTACATTGGATTTTAAAATCCCTCTTCTTTCTGCCGTTTATTTCCCATTCCGTAGCTGCACAATACAGCAGAATGGGACTTGAAACAGAAAATATTTATCAAGGACACTACCAACGTTTATCAAGTGGATATGATCATACTCTTGAAATTAAAAACGGATTAATACATGCTTATGGAGCTAATGATTATGGGCAACTGGGCATTGATAGTCAATTAGAGAATAAACTTCAAGACTTAGACCAAGTAGTCCTTGTGGCAGCAGGGAATCAATTCAGTATCGCATTGAGAGCAGATGGTACACTTTGGAGTTGGGGGAAAAACAATTCCGGTCAATTGGGACTTCCACATTTAAACAACACCAATATTCCTGCTCAGATTGGAACTGATGAAGATTGGGTGGCCATAGACGCAGGTGAATCCCATGTTCTTGCACTAAAAGTTGATGGTAGTCTTTGGTCATGGGGATCAAATGAATACAAACAATTGGGGAGAATTCTACAAGGCAATGCCATGTTCACAAACATCCCCCACCCCATAACACATGCTAATAAATGGGTACAAATCCAAGCGGGACATAAATTTAGTTTAGGTCTTACTCCAACAGGATCAGTCTTTCAATGGGGAACATTGACAGATAGTGCTACAACAATGGAACACCCTCTGCAAATAAATGTTCCAAATCACGTCAAACAAATCAGTGCGGGCTCCAATTTTGGTTTGGCCTTGCAATATGACGGTACACTTTGGGGCTGGGGTGCAAATTCTGGTGACGTTTTGTTGACGCATACAGAAGGAGAAGTGGAATTCCCCGTCCAAGTCACAACACACCGTTTCAAACAAATAGCTAGTGGAACAAATTTTGTTACAGGCTTAAAATCAAACGGAACCATTTGGCAATGGGGACAACAAAATGCAACATTGCCTCCGCAGGATGCAGAAGTTAAACCTGGAAGTGGATACGTACAAATTGCAAATGGTGCACAAACAGCCTTTGGTATTAAATCTAACGGACAATTATTTGCTTGGGGAATGAACACCAATGGATCTTTGGGATTAAAATCAAATTTAAACTTCCTGGAACACCCCACTTACAACTCCAGTACTTCAAAAGAAGTTATGAGTGTTTTTGGCAACCATGGATTTGGATCATACCAGTTGAATTCAGATGGAAAATTGATGGGATGGGGTGACAATGTCGATCAAATCTTATTAACAGAGGGTGATGAGATAGCAAGCCCAATTACTTTAGAAGCAGCAGGTAATTCAAATATCAATGCTGCTGTAGGTTACCACCACTTCTTAACTTTAAAGGACGAAGGTAGTATTCAAGGATGGGGTAACAACAGACATTCCGGACAAGTAGGAACGGGAAGCATTGTAGATGAAAACATCCCAACAACGATTGACGGAAATGAATGGGTAAAAGTATATACTGGTGCATTTGCCTCTGCCGCTATTAAAGACGACGGTACTTTGTGGATGTGGGGCAACGCAGTTTACGGGCCCATAGATCAAGGAGATCGAAACGTTACTAGAATACCTACACAAATTGAAGATCAACTTTGGAAAACACTTTCAATTGGATCCCACCACAGCATTGGAATACAACAAGACGGCACCCTTTGGGGATGGGGAAATAACGTCAGTGGTGAAGCCGGTGGAAATGCTATGGATGAATACATAGATTCACCAAAGAAAATAGATGAAAGCACAGATTGGATTTATGTACACACCTTGGGCAGTACCTCATTTGCATTGAAGGCAGATGGTTCCCTATGGGGATTTGGCGATGGTTCCACAGGTCAATTGGGGCAACCCTTAGAAGAACATAGAAATTACGACCAACACTATGGACTGATAGAAATTGCCAACAACGGTTTTATAACAGCCAAAGTTAACAACTGGTCTGGAATGGCTTTGAAAGCAAATGGTCAAATATACGGTTGGGGGCATCACAACGATTTATTTGGAGATTTAGGATCTGATGACACCGAAGTGCGCATCACACCAAAAAAAATAGACAATCAAAAAAACGTTTATCAAATAGGTACGGGACAAACCCATCGTTTACTAATAAACGCAGCTAAGAGATTTGCTTGTACCGCAGGGGGAAATTACAAAGGAGAACTTGGAATCGGCGATTTAAACGTTTCCACATCCAATACATTTAATTGTGAATTAACGCCCTACCTTCCACCCTACCAAATCATAATTGCGCCAATTAATAACATCGCTGCAGAGATAACTACACCTTCAGGCCAATTGCAATTGACTAGTTTATCAAATCCATACAATAACAACTTAATAGTACATTGGGAAATTGTATCAGGCAATGCGTACGCTTCCATAAATACTACCGGACTTTTGCAGGCAATTTCAGACGGTTGGGTCATGGTTAGAGCAACAGACAGTACAGATGCCACAAACTATGCTGAATTATATGTAGAAATCAAGAATAATCTAAATATTGAATCCCCTTCAAAACATACGGTAACCATATGGCCTAATCCATCACACCACACCGTACACCTAAATACTACCAATCACGAAATTACATACGTATACCATTTAAATGGACAACTTTTGAAAATCACAAATGAGACCACAATAGACATTTCTAATTTAAAATCGGGCATTTATATAGTAAAAACAGCCTTGTCTAGCGGGGAAATTACTTTCAATAAGCTTATCAAAATATAGACAAGAAATTTCAATTTACGAATCCAAATATAAAAGGTTATCTGTACAGATAACCTTTTTTAAATTAAATTGTAGCTTTGTATTTCAAAAAAAGAGGATTATGCCCATATCAAATGTTTTTTGCCTGCACGGCGTTCCGGACATAGAACAAAACACAAACAATACAATCATCAATTGGTTAGAACAATTGGCTTTCAATTATGGCATCACAAATGTTTACAAAGATTGTGACTCAATTGAAGGTTTTGAAGAAAGTTTGCAAACGTTAATATATGAAGACAGAGCGTTTAACGATTACAAACTACTGTACTTCGTTTTTAAAGGTAGAGACCAACAAATTGAAATAGATAATTATTATTATACATTTGAAGAGATCGCAGAAGTTTTTGAGGGGAAACTTACAGACAAAATCATTCATTTTGCCAATACAATAAACCTTGATTTGGACGTAGATCAAGCGCAATACTTTCTTGATATTACCGGTGCAAGGGCACTTTCTGGCTATAATAAAAACGCGCCAATACTCAGTACTGTATTGGATGCACCTTATTTTAATTTATGTCAAGAGGAACATGATGACGTCATAGATTTGGTGGAACATCTTCATGAAAAACACTATGCTTTATGCGTTTCTATGGGATTTGTATTGTATTATTAATTTATTTTTTTAGAAACTTTTTTGGGTAGATTTTTCCATTTTCACCCTCCAAATGCAACCAATATACTCCCGTATTTAATTTACTCAAAAACAACATATTTCCATGTTTAACAACATTGATTTCTTGCCCCAGAATTGAAAATAATTTTATCTTATTAAAAATTAGGTCACTTTCTATCAGCAAAACGTCTGTTGCAGGATTTGGATAAATATTAATGTTGACTTTCTCATGTTCATCTAGATTAAGCGCTTCAACTATCTCAAGTTCCAAATCTACCACTTGACCCTGCAATATTTCACTACAACCATTGTGTAACTGTTGTCCATTGTGTTTTAATACACGTATTCTAGTTGATCCACTTAGTGCATGATTTGGCACAGTAAATTGTATTCGCACCTCTTCACTTACAGATTGTTTTAATATTCCCATATCGTATACCTCGTCTGGACCATCAAAAAAACCATCCTGGTTCCAATCTACAAAAACCTGCACTCTTTGATTGGTAAGACTCAATGAGTCATTCGCTATAAGAAAAAAGGACGCATCCCTAGCCCATTGATTTTCCTGGTCTTCAACTGGAGGTATAGAACCTTGATCTAAATTTATCTGCACTTCATTTATTCCCGATATTGTTTGCACTTTCAATTTTGTAAAGGGCTTAACTTCTTGAATGACATAAACAGGGCAATACCCGTCAGTAACTACATCAGATTTTTCTTTGACTTTAAAGTCATCAAAGGACAAATCAAAATCACCTGTATTCCGATGCGCTTTGATGCGCAATTGCACGAATTTACCCATATATCTTTCTAGGGAATACAATTTAGACAAATAACCTGCTGCTTCTTGATTGTTAGATATAATATCTAATACACTCCAATTTTGTCCTCCATCAGAACTCAATTGTACTTCAAAATATCCCCAATCTAAAGTAGCTTCATAGGGTGCCCTGTAATTAGACTGTTTGTATTTAAAATGCAACTCATAATTAGGACTGTTCAAGGGACCAATTCCCAAAGTTGTAAATTCAGCTTTGGGTTGGTAGGCGTTTAAGTTACAATACAAATTCAAATTGGTTTCTCCAACACCTGTATTGCCACGAATCACACCTACATCCCAATCTGCTGCTTGCCATCCATTAGGAATTCTTCTGTTGTTAAACTGTTCCTTAAAAGGAACTGATGTAGACTTTAATGTTGTGAATGACACTGTTTGCCAAGCGCTTTTTGATCCAGTATCACAAATACTTCTCAACCAAAAATAGTACACACCTGGATTTAAATATTTAAGTAGAATTTCTTCCTCATCTACAGTATCAAATAGCGCGTTATTTGAAGGAAATGAACTGTTTTGACCGATGTAAAACTCGTGAGTAGCATTGTGATTTATGGAACTACCTGCACTCCAATTTATAAGTGCCCCATCATGAGTTGAATGAATTACATACAAATTGTCTGTTGAGGGGCAGGCTGGAATTTCCTCCCAATAAATATCGTCAATATATAAATTTGTATAAGCATCTCCCCCAACTCTTTCTATTCCCAAATAGGACTGTTGACCTGGAAAACTTTTGATTTCTACAACGTATTGTTTTAAAGAAGTATCCTCCACAACAATTGAATCTAATACCACATATGAATTCGTACTAGAAGTAGAATTCATGGCTAAAAAACGCAGTTGTAAATTTGAACGAAATGAACTACTTGATACTGCAGCTTTAAATCTTAACCTGTGAGTGCCGCGATTCAAATTGGATAATTTTGGTGATATGAGCAACATTTTAGTTTCTTCCCTATCAAAATTGGCACCGTTATCTGCAAATACTATTGTTCTTGATGGTATGAATCTGTTGGGCCGTTCAACTTTTACAGTAGGAACTCTTGAGGAATTGCTCTGTGCAATTACATTCCAACATTCTGGAATTTCGTCAATATTTCCAGATTCAAAGTCTTCATAAAAAGAGCTTTTTGAATAACAATTGCCAACAGACAAATCTGATTGATTTTCCCAGGAAAATTGAATTCCATCTGAAGGAACATGCGCATATGACAAGGATAATGTTTGTGTGTTTGAAGTTCCTGAAACACTGTTAATCCAAAAATCTGCAGTATTGTGATTCCCCATTCTGTTGTTAAAATCACGGTTGTTAGAACCTCTTAAACCAACATTAACTTTAGCTCGTTGCGGAATTCCAATTGATTTTGAATCATAACTAAATACAATTTTTCCATCCTCGTGCAAATGCAGTTGAAAATTTAGATCGTAATAGTGATTGGAATCAAATGGGGAGGTATCTGTCGTAAAATGATTCCATTCGATTACAAAAATTCGATGTGGTGCCACTCCTAAAATTTCATAATTTATGGAAGCTGTTTTCCCTTGTTCATCAAACAATCCTTTTAAATCAGTTCCCATTGGAGAAATGACGCCCTCAAAAGGTAAATTAGAATAAATTGGTGCATTTGAGCTTTGATTTGTACTGCCAAAGGATACAAATCCATTGACATAGACAGTTAGTGAATTAAAGCTTTCAGAGAGAAATGGAAAGTCAAAAGGAAGCACGTTATCCAGTACATAAAATTGATCCTCCAAAGCTTCTGAACCATTAAAAGATCTTGACAAAGCTATCTGTTGAGGTTGTACTAAAGGTTTATAATCAGCAACTGCTTCAGAAAAATTATAGGATGTAACACTTTGTGAATAAGCCTGTGTGAATATAAC
>JAGHSS010000196.1 GCA_018065745.1 Candidatus Neoflavobacterium equi
GTTCAGATGCTAATTTTCCGCTTTCAACTTGCTTAAAAGCAGTATTTTAGGCTTACCTTTTATTTGGATTAAATAAAAATAAGATATATTTTTGCGCTATAAATTCGCTTAACAATGTCTTATACGCACTTATTACTATTACTTTTTTTTGCCCCTTTTAATTATGCAAACCAACCCATCACGGCTGTTAGTGGAAGTTTAACTACTCAAGAACAAACTGCAGTAACTCATGCAGCACTGATTCTTTACAATCAAGAACACACCTTCAGCACAAATACAGACAGCAAAGGGAATTTTTCATTTTCAAACATTCCTTATGGGGTGTATGTATTGGATGTACAATATAACAACCACGATTACAATTTCACCGTGGAGGTATCCAAAACAAAAAAAAATTTTGAATTTGTACTCAACATAAAAAAAGAGGTGGAGTTAGAACACCTCTTACTGCATGCCAATTGGAAGAAGAAAGCGCTTGAAAACAGTGGCTTTGCAGTTCAAGTTTTAGACACCAAAGGCATAGCCAACCAATCCATACAAACCAACGAATTGCTGGATCGCTCTGCAGCAGTGAGAATCAGACAAAACGGGGGCTTGGGATCCGCGATTAGTTACAATATAAACGGCATGTCAGGCAATGCCATCCGGGTGTTCATTGATGGAGTACCCATCAGAAATTTTGGAGAATCATATTCCTTAAACAGCATACCACCTGGTTTGATTGACAGGATTGAAATTTTCAAAGGTGTGGTACCTACTTATTTGTCAGATGACGCTCTGGGAGGAGCAATAAATGTTATCCTGAAAAAAAAGATGGTCAACTCCCTTTCTGCGTCATACAGTTTTGGTTCCTTCAATACCCACCAATCCAATTTCAATGCCAGTTTCAGAAATCCAGTAAACGGGTTTACCATCAGGGCAAATGGTTTTCAGAACTATTCAGACAACAACTACAAAGTCTGGGGGGATAAAGTGTATATAATCAATGAAGATTACGAACTTGAACGCATCAAGGCCAAACGTTTTCACGACAAGTACGCTGCTTCAGGAGGTCAATTTGCATTTGGGGTAACTGATGTCTCCTGGGCTGATCAACTCATGTTGGAGGGAATTGTTTCTGCTGTTAGAAGAGACAATCAAACCGGGGCAACCATGGAAATTGTTTACGGCAACAGGCATTCAAAGCAAAATACAGCCAATTTTAACCTCCACTACAAAAAATCAAACTTGATTTTTGAAGGTTTGGATTTGAGTGTACACCTTTCTCAATCAAAATTGAACAGACAGACCATTGACACCATACCTTATATATACAATTGGTTGGGCAACCGTTCAGATTTAAACAAAGACGGGGCATGGGACAGTTGGGGAAATGGTGCAGAAGGCTCCAGGAGAACAACAGAAAAAACATTTGATAACATTCGTTTGGCAAAGTCCGTGTTGTCATATAGTATAGATGATAATAATCAGCTGGTCTTTTCCCATTTGTACAACACCTTGAGAAGAGATCTTGAAGACCAGCAACTGCCACTCAATGAGCAATTGCTGCTGGATACCAGGCATTCAGATAAAAATATATTGGGATTAAGCTATCAGAATTTTGCCTTTCAATCCAAGTGGACCACCACACTTTTTGTTAAAAAGTACTTTCAAAATGTGCGTTTAAAAGATCGTTACAGAGATCGTGGTGGCGCCTTGACGGTCTTGGATATTGACAAAACAACAGACAAATACGGTTATGGTTTGGCAACTGCCTATAAGATTTTACCAAAATTCAACATTTTGTTTTCTGTTGAAAATGCCGTGAGGCTTCCGGATGGAAATGAGCTTTTTGGAAATATATCAGAGAATATTGATACAAGTTTTCAATTAAATCCAGAGCAGAGTTTGAATTTCAATCTGGGTTTAAATGCAGGTACACTGTCGTGGAAGAACCATGAATTTGATGTTGTTTTCAGCATCTTTAAAAGAAACACAAAAGACATGATCAGGCAGGCGGTTTCCAGCATGCAACAAGAGACGTTTAAATTTGAAAATTTAGATAGAGTCACCTCTCAAGGTGCTGATTTTGAATTCAAATACAACTACAATCGCAGGCTGTTTATCGCGGCAAATGCCTCTAAATTTGATGCTCGTTTTGACACAGAATTTGACGCTAATGGAGCAAGGTACATCTACTATAGAAATAGAATTAGGAATGCGCCATACCTGACTTCCAATGTCAATGCAAAGTATATATTTAAAGATTTGATTCAGAAAAACACCCAATTAATTGCCTATTACAACTACAATTACGTCCATGAATTTTACAGGGATTGGGAAAGTTTAGGAGGGGTAAATAAAGCGGTAGTTCCGGCTCAAAACATACATGATTTTGGCTGTGCATACACCTTTCCAAATTCAAAATTTACCATCAGTGTGGATGCCAAAAACATCCTTGATGCCCAGTCTTTTGACCATTGGGCATTACAAAAACCGGGCAGGTCTTTTTTTGTAAAATTCAATGTCAATTTTATATAATACGCATACTTAAATAGCTGTGAAAAAGTGATTTTTAATGCCTTATTCCAATGTTCATATTAATTAAAAATCAAACCAGATGACACAATTAGCAGCAAAGATATTATAATCCAATCTGTCTTAATAAAATATATTAACCTTAATTATATACGCCATGAAAATTTTTTTTTCAAATGCGCTAAGTGCTTCCTTAAGTATTTTAGCATTCACGACTGTTTTCACCTCATGTTCCACAAGTGATGTTCCCTTGGAATATATTGATCCTGTACATCCAGTAAGTGAAAAGATTTTTCACATCGCCTTGGGGATTGGTTCAACAAATGAATCTTCAACATACACCCAGGGGCAGCAAATTCTCAATTTAATGGATCCAGCCCAAACCATAACTTATTCAAATTACGGATTTGAAGTGCCATCCACAAGAACTGCCCGCGTGTATGCATCAGACAAAGGAGACTTGTTGTACAATTTGAATTATGGAGGGGGAACGATTCAAAAATATGAGACTACAGGAGCTCAGGATTACAGACTTCTAAAAGAGTTAAACGTTGCAGCAGCTGTTGGAACTAACAACCCCCGTTGGACAAAGATCAATGATAAATTAGCTCTTTTGCACAATGTTGCAGGTATTGTTCACCATCAAGATGCGCAAGGAAATTACACCAAGACTACCTCCAGAGCCAGTTTGGTTGCCATTGATTTGGAGAGCTTCAGCATTGCCAAGAGTGTGTCATTTGAAATTCCTTTTGATGAAGAAGAGGCTGCACAAGGATACCACATCACCAGAATTGACGCGCCAGTTGTTCAAGCAGGGAAAGCATATTATGGTGTCTGGAGACGCAAGTACAACAAAGACACTGCTACAACAGCAAATGAATATGCCAATATAGAAACATTGGTGGTTGACTATCCAAGTTTTGAAAATCCCAAAATTATCAAAACCACTGCTTTTGGCGTTAAGGGACAAACTTATGGATATAGAATTCCAGTGGCACATGCCTCAGAAAACGGAGATATTTACCAATTGGTTTGTGTTGGAGCAACTACAGATGCTACCAGAATTATGAGAATTAAAAACGGTCAGTATGATGAGACTTTTAATTTTGATTTAAACGCCATTCTGGGAGAGTCCGTTTATGCAAACGGATGGTTTTATGTAGGAAATGGCATTGGTTACATCCCTTATTTAAAGAGCAGCAGGGGAAATAACGCCTCGTCAAACTGGTCAGTGGCAAGGATAGATTTAAATGCCCGCACAGCAGTTGAGATGAATGTCCCACAAGGATTGTGGTTGCAACAGTACCAATTTGGAGTTTTGAA
The DNA here is from genome assembly GCA_018065745.1 of Candidatus Neoflavobacterium equi. GTDB lineage: Bacteria > Bacteroidota > Bacteroidia > Flavobacteriales > Flavobacteriaceae > Flavobacterium > Flavobacterium equi. Next base: position 3,841 of record JAGHSS010000196.1, read on the forward strand.
GAACGACAAGTTTTATATGGCTTTAGCACCACTAGGCGGCAACGGACATATATATGAGTTCAACACTAAAGACGCCTCCCCAAACGGCTTTGTCAGAGGGGCACAATTGCAGACCGGTGCAGATGCTTTTTATCTTGGAATATTTTAAAATTTCACAGAAACACTGTAAGAT
>JAGHSS010000299.1 GCA_018065745.1 Candidatus Neoflavobacterium equi
TGGAACGTGGATTGTCTGAAAATACTTTTGTCAACTACGAGATGGATATTTTGAAGTTTTGTCACTTTTTAGAGGCTCATTATCCAGATGTTTCTCCAGTGAACATACAAAACATACACCTTCAAGAATTTATTTATCAGGTTGCATTGGATTTAAATCCCAGATCTCAGGCGCGACTAATATCTGGATTAAAAAGTTTTTTTCATTTTTTAATCTTTGAAGGCTACCGCAAAGATGATCCAACCTCCTTGATTGATTTACCTAAAATTGGTCGCAAATTACCAGATACCTTGGCTTTGGAAGAAATAAACGCATTAATTACTGCAATTGATCTTCACAAGGCTGAAGGGGAGCGCAATTATGCCATGTTGGAAACCATGTATGGTTGTGGATTGCGCGTGTCAGAATTGGTGGCTTTGAAAATTTCTGATTTGTATTTTAATGAAGGGTTTATCAAAATCACGGGAAAGGGCAACAAACAACGCTTTGTACCTGTGGGTGAAGTGACGGTGAATTTTATTGATAAATACCTGAATGGAAGCAGGGCAGCAGTACCCAAAAAGAAAGGACATGAGGATACTCTTTTTTTAAACAGACGCGGTGCGGGATTGACACGTGCCATGATCTTTACCATCATTAAAGATTTGGCGGTTAAAATCAATTTGCAAAAAAACATTTCTCCTCATACCTTCAGACATTCTTATGCTACTCATTTGCTTGAAAACGGTGCAGACTTGAGATCCATACAACTGATGTTGGGACATGAATCCATTACCACAACAGAGATTTATGTTCACTTGGAGCGTTCACATCTCAAAAAGATCATGCAGGAATATCACCCAAGAATCAATATGTAATTAAGGATTGTTTTTTTGGGCATAATCAACTGCCCAAGCCATCAGGTTTAAGAACAAATGGGAATTGTAATTTGTTACTGCTCCATAAGTGTTTGGGATGGCAACGGTTATTCCATTTAGGGTGTTGAATTTAGCGGGCCAATTGTAAGCCTGTGTGCCTTGATTAGCTGCAAACGGAGCTCCATCTCCAAAAAAGGCATACCCTGTGTTTTTGGCTACAAATGCTCTGATAGTGTTGTTGTTGTCATCACCATAAGCAATAATATTTGCCTTGTCAAAGGGGAAATTTACTATTTCAAATCTGAAATTATTTCCAGCATCTCTACCCATGGATTTCCCCACTAAATTTAAAAATGGACCATTTGATATTAAATTATCTGTATTTTGTATGGTCATCAAATTGTTGGAATAAGAACCAGTCACTTCCATTGCATCATCATTTAAAATTTTTCTGGATAAATTTCTTGCAGCCGTATTCCTTGCAGCCGTTTGTCCATCTCCATCAGTGCAATAGATTAATACACCACCATTGGCTACATATTGTGCAAGGAAATCTTGTTGATCTGCGTTGGCTGTAAAATTGTACTGTACCAAAACAATATCAGGTCTGTAGTTTTGAAATTGATTGATTTGTGCGTTATTTAAATTGGACAATGCCATGAAATCAAAACCATTTACTAAATAAATGGAATTCTGGTTATTGTCAAAATAATTGGTGTTGTTCAGTACTTGATATAGCAAATTGCCAGATCTTCCCAAGTTGTAGGAATTGTCATTGTTTGCCAATCCTAACACTTTCATTTTTCAAGCCGCTACTTTGACTACAAATGTACAACTGGTAGCTGCAAGTGAACTATTCGTTGTTAAAAAAAAGGTGTCTGAACCGTTTTTTTGAGGTTGACTACTGGCTTTTAATGTGATTGTTTGATTACCTCCAATCAGGATTCCCTTGCCTTCAAACTGATACCCATTTACTGTGTTTGAATAAATATGGTATGTCGCTCCTGTTGCGGTTAATGTTACTGTAAGTTGTAAACTTAATTCATTTGAAGGCGTCAAAATTTGATTGACTGTATATTTACCTTTGACAGTGATTTGTGAACAATTGATGATGTATTCTGGAATGATGGTTACATCTTCTACCTTTATTTTTAAATTTTCACATACTAAGGAACCATTTGTTTGAATTTTAATTGGATCTCCGGCACCGTCCATTAGTGTTGGTTCAGTTGGTGATCCTTGACCGGGGATCTGCATGGTGTACAGTCCAGTATTTAAAAAAACGCCGTTGTAATGAAACGCATAACCATTAGCATTAGCAGTTGTAGCGGTTATTTCATAACTCCCTGCTTTGGT
>JAGHSS010000187.1 GCA_018065745.1 Candidatus Neoflavobacterium equi
ATCAAATACTGTACTAAACTGAAAGTCAAGACAATATGTCATAATTACGCAGTTATATACTAAAAAAACAATGTCAAATTGACAATGCAACAGACAAAATGACTGATTTTTAGCCATTTAAATAATTAGAGGTGATATCAAAGATTTAGTCTATCTTTGCGCATTATAATACGATGCAAAAAAATGACGAATAACGATATATTCAAAAAGCTTCGCGTAGCTTTACAATTGAGAGACGACCAAATCATGGAAATTCTTGAATTAGTAGATTTCAGAATTTCTAAAGGTGAAATTGGAAATTTCTTTAGAAATGAAGACCATGAGAAATACATGGAATGTGGAGATCAAGTATTGCGCAATTTCCTTAACGGATTGGTAATTTATTTGAGAGGTACAAAAGAAGCTCCTAAAAACCCTATGGAAGTATTGCAAGTCAATGCAGAACAGGTAAAGAAAAACGTTAAAGAGAATTCTTCTAAACCAAAAGATCAAGAAGGAAGACGCGAGACGGAACGTCCAGCAAATGCTGCTAATTTTAGCAACAAACGTCCTCAAAAATCAAAGGTGAAACCTAAGCCAATTGTAGAGTTTGTGAAATACAATAACGGCAAGAAGAAATAAGAGATAAAAAAAAAGAGAAGTTTTAAAACTTCTCTTTTTTTTTTGTTATTTATTGTAATTAGTTTGATTCAACTTTTGACAAAGCAGCTTTAACTTGATCAGCAGCTTCTTGGAATTGAACTGCAGAAAGAATTGGCATACCAGATGCGTCAATTAATTCTTTTGCTAATTCAGCATTTGTTCCTTGTAAACGTACAATGATTGGCACATTGATAGCATCACCCATGTTTTGGTAAGCATCAACAACCCCTTGAGCCACACGGTCACAACGTACAATACCACCAAAGATATTGATCAAAATTGCTTTAACGTTTGGATCTTTTAAGATGATTCTGAACGCAGTTTCCACACGTTTAGCATCAGCAGTACCACCCACGTCTAAGAAGTTAGCTGGCTCAAATCCTGCATACTTAATTAAATCCATAGTTGCCATAGCCAATCCAGCTCCGTTAACCATACATCCAACAGTACCATCCAAGTCAACATAGTTCAATCCAACTTCTTTCGCTTCAACTTCAATAGCATTCTCTTCACGAGTATCACGCATAGCAGCTAAATCTGTATGACGGTATAATGCATTTTCATCTAGAGATACTTTGGCATCAACAGCTAAAATTTTGTTGTCAGAAGTTTTTAAAACTGGGTTAATTTCAAAAAGAGAAGCATCAGCTCCAACATAAGCACGGTATAAAGCGTCGATGAATTTCACCATATCTTTATGAGCAGCTCCAGACAATCCTAAATTAAAAGCAATTTGACGTGCTTGAAAACCTTGCAATCCAATAAGTGGATCAATTGTTTCTGTGAAAATTAAATGAGGCGTTTTTTCAGCAACTTCTTCAATGTCCATTCCACCTTCTGTAGAATATACAATCATATTGCATCCTTTAGCTCTATCTAATAATACAGACATATAAAATTCTGATACTTCAGATTCTCCTGGATAGTATACATCCTCAGCAACCAATACTTGGTGCACTCTTTTCCCTTGTGGAGGAGTTTGTGGCGTGATTAAATCCATTCCAATAATTTGACCAGCAATTTCTTTTACTTGATCTAAATTTTTGGCTAATTTAACACCTCCACCTTTACCACGACCACCTGCGTGAATTTGAGCTTTGATTACGTGCCATCCTGAACCTGTTTCTTCAGTTATTTGTTTCGCTTTTTCTACAGCTTCTTCGGCAGTTTGAGCAACAAGACCGCGTTGAACGCGTACTCCATAGCTAGCTAAAATTTCCTTGCCTTGGTATTCATGTAAATTCATAATTAATGTGTTTGTTTTGCGATGTTATATTAATTTAAAACAAAAATAAAAAAACAGATTAAATATGCCTAATTAAAATCGCTCTTTTATGTAGGAATTCTTGAACATTTTTAATAATACACACATTTTTTTGGGAACCTCCCAAATTAGTGCCAATATTTTGAGCATTTAATTCACCTTAGCGACAGGTACAATAATACAATAC
>JAGHSS010000258.1 GCA_018065745.1 Candidatus Neoflavobacterium equi
GATATAACGCTTTTGCAAATTTTATATTCTTTTATTTTCTGTTAAAAATATAATCCACGAATACACATTTGAGTAGGTGTATATTTAGTATAATTGTTTAAATTTGCGCATTGAATTGAAAAATAAGAGAATGAGCACGAAATTCACAGAATATAAAGGTCTTGATTTACCAACTGTAGCATCTGAAATGCTAGAGTTTTGGAAGCAACAAGAAATTTTCGAAAAAAGTATTACCTCAAGAGAAGGTAATGAGCCGTTTGTCTTTTTTGAAGGACCACCTTCTGCAAACGGAAAACCTGGTATTCACCATGTAATGGCACGTGCGATTAAAGATATTTTTTGCCGTTATAAAACTCAAAAAGGATTCCAAGTTAAAAGAAAAGCAGGGTGGGACACACACGGCCTTCCTGTAGAATTGGGTACTGAAAAAGAATTAGGTATCACTAAAGAAGACATTGGAACTAAGATAACAGTTGAAGAATACAATGAGGCTTGTAAACGCACGGTTATGCGTTATACAGATCTTTGGAATGAATTGACTGAGAAAATGGGATATTGGGTAGACATGGAAGATCCTTATGTTACCTATAAACCAAAATATATGGAAACAGTTTGGTGGTTGTTAAAACAAATCTATGATAAAGATTTGATGTACAAAGGATACACCATCCAACCATACTCTCCAAAAGCAGGTACCGGTTTGTCTTCTCATGAAGTAAATCAACCTGGTTCATACAGAGATGTTACAGATACTACGGTTGTAGCACAATTTAAAGCATTGGAAAATTCATTGCCAGACTTTTTACAAGGTTTTGGTGTGATTCACATTCTTGCTTGGACAACTACACCTTGGACATTGCCAAGTAATACGGCTTTGACTGTAGGACCAAAGATTGATTACGTCTTAGTTAAAACATACAACCAATACACTTTTGAACCAATCAATGTTATCTTGGGTAAACCATTGGTAGCAAAACAGTTTGCAGGTAAATTTGTTGCTGTTGATCAAGAAGATACTTTGTTAGCATATCAAGAAGGAGATAAAAAAATTCCTTATTTGGTTGTTAAAGAATTTAAAGGAGCAGATTTAGTTGGTATTCGTTATGAGCAATTGCTGCCATTTGCCTTGCCTTATCAAAATGTAGAAAACGCTTTTAGAGTGATCTCTGGAGATTTCGTAACTACAGAAGACGGTACTGGTATTGTTCACACAGCTCCAACTTTTGGTGCAGATGACGCCAAAGTAGCTAAAGAGGCTACACCAGAAGTACCACCAATGTTGGTTCTTGATGCGGTTGGAAATGCCGTTCCTTTAGTTGATTTACAAGGTAAATTCATTGAATCTCTTGGCGGAGATTTTGGTGGAAAATACGTTAAAAACGAATATTACAATGACGGAGAAGCTCCAGAGCGCTCTGTTGACGTGGAGATTGCTATCTTGTTGAAAGAGCAAAACAAAGCGTTTAAAGTAGAAAAATACGTTCACAGTTACCCACACTGTTGGAGAACTGACAAACCGATTTTATATTATCCTTTGGATTCTTGGTTTATCAAAATCACAGAAGTTAAAGATCGTATGTTTGAATTGAATGATCAAATAAACTGGAAGCCTAAGGCTACTGGTGAAGGTCGTTTTGGAAACTGGCTTAAAAATGCAAACGACTGGAATTTATCCAGATCTCGTTACTGGGGTATCCCATTGCCAATTTGGAGAACAGAAGACAAGACAGAAGAGTTACTTGTAGGTTCTGTTGCTGAATTGGTTCAAGAAATTGAAAAAGCGATTGCTGCTGGTGTTCAAGCTACAAATCCGTTCCAAGGTTTTGAGATTGGAAACATGACGGATGCAAATTATGATTTGATTGATCTTCACAAAAATGTGGTAGATCAAATCACGTTGATTTCTCCTTCTGGAAAACCAATGAAAAGAGAGTCAGATTTGATTGACGTTTGGTTTGATTCAGGAGCGATGCCTTATGCACAATGGCATTATCCTTTTGAAAACAAAGAATTAATTGACAATAACAAATCATTCCCAGCAGATTTCATTGCTGAGGGAGTAGATCAAACACGTGGATGGTTTTATACTTTACACGCTATTGGTACTTTGGTATTTGATAAAAATGCATACAAAAATGTAGTGTCTAATGGTTTAGTTTTGGATAAAAACGGTCAAAAGATGTCCAAGCGTTTAGGTAATGCAGTTGATCCTTTTGAAACATTGGCAGAACACGGCCCTGATGCAACGCGTTGGTACATGATTTCCAATGCAAATCCATGGGACAATTTAAAATTTGACTTAGAGGGAATTACAGAAGTTAGAAGAAAATTCTTTGGAACCCTTTACAATACTTACTCGTTCTTCTCGTTATATGCAAATATCGATGGATTTACTTACAGCGAAGCTGAGGTGCCATTAGAAGAACGTCCTGAAATTGACCGTTGGATCCTTTCTGAGTTAAATACATTGATTAAAGAAGTTGATGTATTCTATGCAGAATATGAACCGACTCGTGCCGCTCGTGCCATTTCAGATTTCGTTCAAGAAAACTTGAGTAACTGGTATGTGCGTTTATGCAGAAGACGTTTCTGGAAAGGGGAATACGCTCAAGATAAAATTGCTGCTTACCAAACATTGTATACTTGTTTAGTTACTGTAGCCAAATTATCTTCTCCGATTGCACCATTTTTCATGGACAAACTGTATAAAGATTTGACCACTGCAACATCAAAAGAAGGATTTGAATCTGTGCATTTAGCATTGTTCCCACAATATGATGAAGCGTTTGTTGATAAGTCTTTAGAAAGTAAGATGCAAAAAGCGCAAACGGTTTCTTCTTTAGTGCTTTCTTTGAGAAAGAAAGAAATGATTAAAGTACGTCAACCTTTGCAAAAAGTGATGATTCCTGTATTAGATGCAGTACAAAAATCTGAAATTGAAGCCGTGGCTGATTTAATTATGGCTGAGGTGAATGTTAAGGAAATAGAACTATTGGATGATGCTTCAGGTATTTTAGTAAAACAAATCAAACCAAACTTCAAAGCTTTAGGGCCAAGATTTGGTAAAGAAATGGGACTAATTGCCAAACACATTCAAGATTTCTCTCAAGAGCAAATTGCTCAAATTGAGAGAGAAGGACAGATTGAACTTGGAATATCAGGAAAAAATGTTATCTTAACGCCACAAGACGTGGAGATTACATCTCAGGATATTGAAGGATGGTTGGTTGCTAATGCAAACGGTTTAACTGTAGCATTGGATATTACAATCTCTCCAGCTTTGAAAGAAGAGGGGATTGCCAGAGAAATGATCAATAGAATTCAGAACATTAGAAAGGATTCAGGTTTAGAGGTTACAGATAAAATTACCGTTCAAATTTTGGTGCAACCAGAATTAGAGCAGGCGGTAAATGCAAATCTGGAATACATCAAATCAGAAACGCTTACTGAAAACTTGATTTTTGTTGCATCTTTAGAAACTGGTGTTGAGGTTGAATTTGACGATATTAAAACAAGAATATTAATTTCAAAATAAAAGGAATTATGGTAGAAGATAAAATCCGTTATTCAGATGCTGATTTAGCAGAATTCAAAGAATTAATCCAAGGAAAGCTTGAGAAAGCTAAGTATGATTTAGATTTGATTAAAAGTGCCTATATGAATGATTTAAATAACGGTACAGATGATACTTCGCCAACATTTATAGCATTTGAAGAAGGTAGTGAAACCTTGTCAAAAGAGGCAAACTCTCAGTTAGCTATTAGACAAGAGAAGTTCATTCGCGATTTGAAAAATGCATTGGTTCGCATTGAAAATAAAACTTATGGAATCTGTAAAGTAACCGGTAAGTTGATCAATAAAGAACGTTTGAAATTAGTTCCACATGCTACAATGAGTATTGAAGCAAAAAATATGCAGAAATAATTCACATATTTAAATGAATATAAAAAAGCTCCTATCAGGAGCTTTTTTTAATCAACATAATTCGCTTACATTTGTGTCAAATCTTAAATAAATGTCATTAAAAAAAGCCTACCTAATTGTTATAGCTGTTTTGCTTATTGATCAAATTTCTAAAATTTACATCAAGACCAATTTTTTCCTTGGTGAAGAAGTAACTGTCTTCAGTTGGTTTAAAATTCATTTTATTGAAAATGACGGTATGGCTTGGGGAATGGAATTGCCAGGAATTTACGGTAAACTAATTTTAACGACTTTCAGAATCTTTGCGGTTGGTGGTATTTGTTATTGGTTAAATGACGCTATTAAATCCAAAGCTTCTAACTTTATGATTGTGGCAATATCATTAATTTTAGCTGGTGCAATTGGTAATATTATTGACTGTGTGTTTTATGGGGTAACCTTTGACAGCAGTTTGAATAATGTAGCTTCTGCATTTGTTGATAAACCATACGGGGCTTGGTTCCACGGTAAAGTGGTAGACATGTTTTACTTTCCAATTTATGAAGGGATTCTGCCAAAATGGATTCCATTTTATGGGGGACAATACATTACCTTCTTCAACGCTATTTTTAATGTTGCAGACGTTGCAATTTCCTTAGGAGTCATGATAATGATTTTCTTTAATAAAAAAGTTTTTACAAAATAATTAAGAAATAAGCTTCATAATTATTAGAAAATAGATTCAAACACCTGATTTTACTCAGGTGTTTTTTTTTGGGGCATACCTCAAAATTTCATACTTTTGATTTATAACCAATTTACTTTATGGAAAAACAAACTTATTTCAACAATACCTTAGTTTCTGAGGTTAGTGTTGAAGAACAAGCTACCTTTTTTAAAAAAACCTATGCTAATCTGGCCATAGGCGTTTTGCTATTTATCGTTATTGAATCTTTCTTTTTGAAAATCCCAGCCTTGGTTGAATTTATGTTATCAATGACGGAAGGATATCTTTGGATCGTCTTACTTCTGGGGTTCATGGGAGTGAATATGTTGTCAAATAGATTGGCTTTCCATCCAAGCAGTAAGTTGATACAATACACAGGTTATGTAATGTACATAGTAGTTGAAGCCTTGATTTTTATTCCGCTTATCTATATTGCAATTTTTAAATCAGAAGGATACGAACTTATCAATCAAGCAGCCATATTAACTTTAGGGTTATTTGTAGGTTTATCAGCAGTTGTATTGTTAACTAGAATCAACTTTTCATTTTTAAAAAGTGTGTTGACCATAGGGTTCGTTTTGGCAATAGCCTTAATTATAGCAGGATTAATCTTTGGATTTGACTTGGGACTTTGGTTCTCTGCAGCCATGGTTTTTCTAGCTTCAGGGTCAATCCTATACAATACTTATACCATCAAAGAAAAATATACACCAGAACAATTTGTACCAGCAGCCTTATCGCTTTTCGCATCTTTAATGTTGTTGTTTTGGTATATCTTACGCATTTTGTTAAGCAGAAATTAATATGAAAGCCCTACTGATAATTGACCTTCAAAATGATTTTCTACCTGCTGGATCCCTTGCGGTTCCAGACGGGGATCAGATCATCCCGATTGTGAATGACCTACAATCAAAATTTGATTTGGTTGTTGCCACACAAGATTGGCATCCCAATAATCATCAAAGCTTTGCGTCCCAACATCCTGGAAAAGCGCCTTATGATATGATTAAACTTTTGGGTCAAGATCAAGTGTTGTGGCCTGATCACTGTGTGCAAAATTCACAGGGAGCTGCAATATCATCAGCTTTAGACACCGCGTCAATAGCTGCTATTTTCAGAAAGGGAACCAATCCACAAATAGATTCTTACAGCGGTTTTTACGACAACAACAAATTGGCTTCAACAGGGTTGAAAGGGTATTTGTTAGAGCGTCAAGTTACAGAAGTTTTTGTTTGCGGTCTTGCGGCTGATTACTGTGTTTTCTTTACCGCTTTAGACGCCTTAACGGCAGGTTTTAAGACGGCGATTATATCAGATGCTACCAAATCCATTAACGAAGCTGATTTTGCTCTTAAATCAAAAGATTTTATAACTAGTGGAGGTTTAGTCCTCACCAGTTCACAAGTATAATACAAAAGGACGACCCGCAAGAGTCGTCCTTTTTTTATAAAATTATAT
>JAGHSS010000221.1 GCA_018065745.1 Candidatus Neoflavobacterium equi
CAATGATATAACACACTAATATCTGTTAAATATTTCCAAATTTATCCGCGATGTCATTCGCAAATCAAAAAAAATCTGCTTGATTATTTCTTTTTGACAATTTTTAATTCATTTATCAAGTTTTGAGCATTGGCATATTTGTCAATAATGAACAAAACATAACGAATATCTACCATAATATTTCTACAAATTGATGGGTCATAATACACATCACTCATAGTTCCTTCCCAAACTCGGTCAAAATTCAAACCAATCAAGTTTCCATAACGATCCAAAGCAGGAGATCCAGAATTACCACCAGTAGTGTGATTCGTTGCAATAAAGTTTACAGGTAACTTTCCATTCTCTGCATATTGACCAAAATCTTTACTATTGTATAGGCTAATCAATTTTTCTGGAACGTCAAACTCATAATCTCCTGGAACATATTTTTCAATAACTCCATCCAAATAGGTAACGTGATCAAATGTAACGGCATCTTTTGGGTTGTAACCATCTACTTTACCATAGGTAACTCTCAATGTTGAGTTAGCATCTGGGAAAATTCGGTCTTTAGGTTCGCTAAACTCCAAGATGGCTTTCATGTATTCTCTTTGAAGTCCCGTGTTCTTTAAGTTTAACTCTTGGTATTTTGGTGCAACCAATTCAGAATATGATTGTGTAACTTCTTTAGTAAGTTTTACAATTCCCTCTTCTTTGATTGCTGCCAATACATGCTTAGCATCTCCAGTTAATAATTTTTTCAAACCATCAGCGGTAGCAAGTTTTGTATTCGCATATAAAGTTTTTGTATATGCCTTGCTGTCCAATCCTTTTAATGAAGCAGGTAAAAATTCAGCAGGATATGTATCAACGAATATTTGAATTAATTTTTCAAATACCTTTTCATCTACATTTGCATTGATGTCTTTGTAAGTAGCATCTGCAGCACTGATGATCTCGTTTCTTTTTTCGTTAAACGCTTGCTCTCCTTTAGTATGGTATACTTGTTCAAGTTGAATAATGCGTTGTGAAATTTTTAAAGCCTCTACATTTCTTAAGAAGATTTCAGTGAATACTTCCTTAGCCAAGGCATAAGTGTTTATTTCAGCATAGGTAGTCTCAAAATCCTTAAGGATGTTACCATATACTGCAGTCTTATTATTTTTGATAATGTCTTGAGAAAATTCTTTTTCAAAATTTTTCTTAGCTCCAACTGCATTTGATTTTTTCAACCCTTGAGATTCACCAATCCATTTCTTCCAATAGTTTGCAATCGATGCATATTTAGAAGCGTATTGAATTTTGATTGATTGATCCTTTCTCATAAACTCATCAGTAGCTTTTAAGGCTGCATCGCGAATTTCAATTCTAGCAGGATTAATCACATTGATGATTTGCTCAACAGCAAAAGATGGAAGGTATTCTTGAGTCTTTCCAGGATATCCAACAACCATGGTGAAATCATCATCTTTTATACCATTAATATTAATAGGTAAGAAGTGCTTTGGTTTGTAAGGTACATTGTCCTTTGAATAAGGTGCCGGTTTGTTGTTTTTGTCAGCATAGATTCTGAAAATTGAAAAATCTCCAGTATGTCTTGGCCATACCCAGTTGTCTGTGTCAGAACCAAATTTCCCGATTGATGATGGTGGTGCTCCAACCAATCTTACATCAGTAAACGTTTCTGTTGTGAACAACAAATATTGATTCCCATCATAGAAAGTTTTGATGGTGTTTGATTGTCCCTCTTCCTTAGGGAAGCTTTTTTGTACAGAAACGATATTTTTTTGAATTAGTTTTTGTTTTTCCAATTCACTTGAAAGAAGTGATACCCCTTCCATTACCTTATTAGTAACGTCTTCAATTTTTATGATAAAGGTTACTTCCAAATCATCATTTGGCAATTCTTGACTTTGGTTATACGCCCAAAAACCGTCTTGAAGATAATCGTGTGCAACACTAGAGTGCGCTTGGATTTCTCCATAACCACAATGGTGATTTGTCAAAAGCAATCCTTGGTTGGAAATTACTTCAGAAGTACACCCACCATTAAAGTGTGGAACTGCATCTTTTATACTTGAATTGTTAGCGTCATAAATATCAGAAGCGCTGATTTTCATTCCTAACTTTTTCATTTCTTTTTCATTCATTCCTTTCAATAAGGAAGGAACCCACATACCGCCTTGCTGTGCATATATTGGCAAGACAAATAATACTACTAATAAT
>JAGHSS010000194.1 GCA_018065745.1 Candidatus Neoflavobacterium equi
GTTTCAATCAAAATTGAAAAGTACAATTTACTGTTTTTAGGACTGTTTTCAGAAGTGCGAATACGGAGGATTTGTCTGTCCAAAACAGAAGTCACCAAACGTTTCAGCTCCACACTCTCTGCCAGAGCAACATCCAGTTGTTCATAGTGATCTGTAGCATAGAGGTCGCCCACATTTTGAAGCCACAAATGCAAACGTTCTTCCACAATCTTGAGTTCTTTGATTTGATTGAACTTTAATTTTTTGTGGTTGTTATTCACGTGGTTGTAGCTGTTGTTAGAAATCACTTTCAATGCACCAACAATATCTTGAAGCGCACCCAAGGCCAATATATAATGTCTACTACCCGCTAAAGAGGTTTCATCAATATCCCGAATAAAATTATACAGGTTGCTGTTGCTGGAATCTAAATTCTTGTCCAAAACCTTCACCTCTTTGTTGACCTCCTTCAAACCTGCCAATTCCAATATTGCCAAGTCATTCACCGCTTTGCGGTACAGCCTATTCACATCCATCAAATGTTCGCCAATCTGATCAGAGCTCGCCTTCAATACACCTGCAATATTAGACAGGTCCTGACTGTTTAGCTTTTCCTTTTTCAGCAAATCTTCTTTTTCCCTTTTTGCGGCAAACTTGGCGTTTTTAAACAATAAAATACCCAACAAAATCAACAGTGCAACAAAGGCTGTAACGCCGCCAATTTTCAAGAAATACACCAGGATAAAAGCACTAGAGAAAGCAGCAAACGCCGTGACAAACCAACCAGAAATCACTTTTAAAACTCCCGCAACACGAAAGACCGCACTTTCACGATCCAACGCCTTGTCTGCAAAAGCAGAACCCATAGCAACCATAAATGTAACATAGGTGGTTGACAAAGGCAGTTTTAACGCTGTACCCATGGAGATCAATATACTGGCAACAATTAAATTGACAGACGCACGCACCATGTCAAATGCTGGCTCCTCTTTTAACTCCTTTGATTTTTTAGTAGAAGCTTCCACCTCAAATTGCGCATCAAGTGCACGTTGAAGCCTTTTGGGCACCAACCAAGAAACCCCATATCCCAAGTACACAAAAAAGCGCACAATGATTCTGGAAAGATAATTGGGTTGGAATTTATCCTCTGTAGCGTTTTGTCTGGAAAGGTTGACAGACGTTTCAATCACGTTTTTAGTTTTCTTGGACATCCACAGTGTGGCCACCATGACCAAGCCCGCAAGCGCTAAAATGTAGAACGGAGCAGCTACCTGATCTGACGCCAACTGGGACATCATAAAAGTGTCTGGATTTAAACCCACACCAGCTGCTTCAAATATTTGAACAGACTGCAATGCCGCCACGGGAACACCAATAAAATTCACCAAGTCATTTCCTGCAAATGACAAGGCCAATCCAAAAGTTCCCAAACCAATGATCAATTTGAATATATTGTATTTCAGATTTATGATGAGATAAGACAGCAGTGTTGAAAACACAAAGATGCCTCCCATCAAAGACCATTCGTTAAGATCAATCCACGCCTTGACTTCAGGCGTGATAAACGTCACCGTTTTCATCCCCTTGATCAAGATAAAATAAGACAGGGCTGCAATGGCAAAACCACCAAATAAACCACCAAACGTCTGCAGTCTTTTGTTGATGTTAAACGTGAAAATCACACGTGAAATGTATTGGATCAACATCCCCAGAGAGAAAGACAACAAAACAGAAAGCAAGATGCTGTATACAATCTCTGATGCCTTGGACGTGTTGATGTATTGGGGCAATGTGCTCCAGTCTCCATCACTAGCATAAATATTGTAAAGCGCCAAACAGACCGCTGCACCAAGCAATTCAAAAACAATGGATACCGTTGTTGACGTGGGCAATCCCAGAGAGTTGAATATATCCAAGAGAATAACATCAGAAATCATCACGGCCAGGAAAAGAATCATCACATCATTAAATGAAAATTGACTAGGAACAAAAATTCCACTTCTGGCAATCTCCATCATGCCGCTGGAAAACAGGGAACCAAAAGCAATTCCCAAAGAGGCAATAATCATGATGTTTTTAAAACTCAAAGCTTTGGAACCCACAGCAGAATTCAAAAAATTTGCTGCGTCATTACTCACCCCTACCACAATGTCAATTATGGCCAAAATACCCAAGGTTATGAGCATTAAAAAAATGATGTCATTCATATTTTTTTTATTTAAAAATAATTCAAAACATCTGATTGGACTAATATAAGATGCATAGAAATATAAAATTAACAAACACATAATACAAGAACGCTCGTTCAAGTGCCAAAAGCGCCCAGAAGAGAAAGACTTATTCAATTTATAAACATCAAATACCTAATAATCGTATTTTTACAAAAAATAATACCTATGAACATTTTACATCAGGAAACCAGCCCCTATCTTTTACAGCACGCCAACAATCCCATTTGGTGGAAACCATGGCAGGAAGAAACGCTGGAACAAGCTATGGCAAATCAGCAACTCATCATTGTCAGTATTGGATATGCTGCCTGCCACTGGTGTCATGTTATGGAACATGAATGTTTTGAAAATGAAGAAGTAGCCTCCATCATGAACGCACATTTTGTATCCATAAAAGTGGATCGCGAAGAACGTCCTGATGTGGATTCCATATATATGAAAGCCCTGCAATTGATGACCGGTCAAGGCGGGTGGCCACTCAATGTGGTTTGCCTTCCTGATGGAAGACCTGTTTGGGGCGCAACTTATGTCAACAAGGAAAGCTGGTGTGCTACCTTGGAACAATTGCAACACCTGTTTTTGCATGACCGTGAAAAGATGGTTGAGTATGCAGACAAATTGCAAATGGGCATTCACTTTGCCGGTTTGGTTGAACCGCCAAAACCCTTGTCAGAAGGGCTTGAATTTACCAAACCCCTGTTGGAGAAATGGGAAAAGAGTTTTGACTGGGATTCTGGTGGACCGGCTCGTGCACCCAAATTTATGATGCCAAACAATTTGGAATACTTGCAGTCTTATGCCCATTTAAACAACAACAAAACCCTGATGGAATATGTGGACCTCACCATGACAAAAATGGCTTGGGGAGGTTTATTTGACGTGGTAGACGGTGGTTTTTCAAGATATGCGGTGGACATGCGTTGGCACATCCCTCACTTTGAAAAAATGCTGTATGACAACGCCCAATTGTTGAGTTTGTATGCCAAGGGATATCAACGCACAAAAAATCCGTTGTATTTGGAGGTGGTTGAAAAAACCATCGGTTTTATGGAAGCCCAATGGCTGACTTCAGATCACGGTTTTTATGCCTCCCTTGACGCTGACAGCATCAATGCTTCAGGAATATTAGAAGAAGGTGCGTTTTACTATTGGGACCTGCCGGAATTGGACCAGCTGTTGGAAGCAGATTTTGACTTGTTTAAAACCGTGTTCAACATCAATGATTATGGTCATTGGGAACACAACCATTACGTCTTTATTCAAACCCAGCCGTTGCAAGAGATTGCAGCGCAATTGCAAATGGAGTTTTCCGTTTTGAAATCAAAGTTAAACGCCGGCTTAGAAAAACTAAAAGACTACCGCGCCAACAGAGCTGCACCAAGATTGGACAACAAAATCATCACGTCTTGGAATGCCATGACGGTAACTGCATATACTGATGTTTACAAGGCTACTGGAGCGGAAAAATATCTGGAACAAGCCAAGAAAAGCATGGCGTTCATCACGACCAAGCTGTTAGATCAAGACACATTGACGCTGACGCGCACCTTGACGACAGGAAAAAAAATAATGGGCTTTCTGGAAGATTATGCCTTTGTCATCAAAGCCTTGTTGGATTTGTATGAGGTTACTGCAGATGTAAATTACAAAAGTGAAGCCAGCCAACTGACGGCTTTTGTCGTGGATCACTTCTTCAATACAGAAAAGCATTTGTTTGAATACAAAGATCAAGCAGACACGCCTTTAATTGCAAAACACTATGAGATTGAAGACAACGTCATCCCTAGTGCCAACAGTGTGATGGCGCACAACCTGTATTTATTGGGATATATTACAGATCAAGAACATTTGTCCAAATTAGCCGTGGGCATGCTTGAAGTTGTTTGGCCCAATATAGACTATGCCTCTGCATTTTCAAACTGGTTGCAGTTGTACACAAAAATGCAACATGGTTTGTATTTAAAAACAGCGGCACCCCAAAGTGAACTAAAAGAAATTCACAAACACTTTGCACCACAGTTGTATGTCATTCCAAACGGTGAAACACCTGAGGGAAGTGCCTTCCAAATGTGCAACAGCAACAGTTGTTTTGCACCTACAAACAACATACAAGAGGTGTTGAAAGCTACCGCACCACAACAAACGGTATAAACGATAAATAGTACAGAAACAAAAAGAGCGGTGAAATTTACATTTCACCGCTCTTTTTTATGTGGTATAACCAATGTTTATTTCTTTTTTGACGACGTTGTCATGACAAAATCCTTTAAGTAAAAGGGTTCAAAATATGCCACGTCTGCAAAGTCTTGTGCGTTGAATTTCGCTGTTGCAATAGCGACCATTTCTCTTGCAGATGGATAAATCAATTCTGGGTAGTACACAAAGTTTGGAGCGTTTAACAGCTCTTGACATTTCATTGCTCCGTCCCCCAAAAGGTGGATGGGTGCATCTCCTAAATTCTCAAATGAATTCCCATCAATAATTTTGGCAGAAATATCCTCAATGCAAGTCCCTTCAGCATTGTATACAGAGGCAAAAACCTCCATGCGTCTGGCGTCAATCATGGGAATAACATAGCCCTCAGTAATGGACAGTTGTTTTGCAAGTGCCTGTAATGTGTTTACAGCAATTAATGGAAGGTTTAATGCATAACACAATCCCTTTGCTGTGGAAACACCAATGCGCAATCCTGTATATGATCCCGGACCTTGACTCACTGCAATGGCTTGAAGTTGATCAAATCCAATTCCACATTGATCCAAAACATCTTTGATAAACACGTGTAATTTTTCAGCATGTGAAAAATTTGCTTCTGCAAATTCAATTAACTGAATCAATTCCCCGTCTTTTGATAAGGCTACAGAACAATTTTTTGTTGCCGTTTCTAAACTTAATATATATGCCATGATATGTTCTAACTAAAGCGCAAAGATACACATACTTATTCAGAGTTTAAAAGTTGAAAAACAATTGAGGAACTATTTTTTAGTTTCAGTAATGGCATCTCCAATTTTCAAATCTTTTGACAGGGTGTTGAACGGACCGGTAATGATGACGTCTCCTTTTTTCAAGCCTTTTAAAATTTCAATTTTAGAATCGTCTTGAATTCCGGTCTTC
Source organism: Candidatus Neoflavobacterium equi (assembly GCA_018065745.1). GTDB lineage: Bacteria > Bacteroidota > Bacteroidia > Flavobacteriales > Flavobacteriaceae > Flavobacterium > Flavobacterium equi. The sequence continues at coordinate 5,328 of JAGHSS010000194.1, forward strand.
ACAACGCGCAAGGTAGCCTTGCCGTTTTGGTTGACAAAAACACATTCATATTGTTTGTCTGCTTTCTTGGTCTCTCCTGTTTCCAACCCCAAGTCTTTGGTTGTTGAAAGTGTATCTGTCTTCATGACAATGGCACTGATTGGCACCGCTAAAATATTGTTTTTTGTCTTGGTCAAGATGTCCACCGTTGCCGTCATTCCCGGTCTGAACGGAGAATAGCTTGCTGGTTTACCGTCAGTCAAATCTGAATAGGATGATTTTTCCAAACGCACTTTTACCTTGAAATTAGTCACCTGATCTGCTGTTGTCGTTGATGTAGAAGAATTGGAAATGCTGGTAACCGTTCCTTTAAATATCTTCTTGCTGTAAGCATCAACTTCTATATTAGCTTCATTCCCGATGCTCACTTTTACAATGTCGTTTTCATTCACATCTACTTCAACCTCCATATTGGAAAGGTTGGCCACGCGCAACAATTCTGTACCCGCCATTTGTTGGGTTCCCAAAACGCGTTCTCCCAATTCCACGTCCAATCTGGAAATGGTTCCGTCTGAGGGTGCAAAAATATTGGTTCTGCGCAAATTGTCTTGAGATTCTGTCACGGTTGCATTGGCACTTTTCACATTGAAATAGGCAGATTGTTTTCCTGCAACTGCTACTTCATAAGCACTCACAACCTTGTCCCATTCTGACTTGGAAATAACACCTTTGGCAAAAAGGGTTTTATTTCTGTCGTAATTTGATTTCGCTTCTTTTAATTGCGCTTCAGCCTGGTTTAATCCCGCTTTAGAGTTGCTCAAAGTTGCTACAGAACGATCCAATCCAGAAGTGTAAATATCTGGGTTGATTTTCACCAACAACTGACCTTTCTTAACCTCTTGACCTTCTTTAACCAAAAGTTGAATGATCTCTCCAGAAACTTCTGAAGTAATTTTCACCTCTACTTCAGGCTGGATTTTTCCAGTTGCAGAAACCGTTTCAATGATGGTTTCTTCATTCAATACTTGTGATTCAACCGTGACTGCATTGCTTGATCCACTAATAGACCCCGACTTTTTAGCATAGATTAAACCGCCAATAACAAGGATTAATCCACCTGCGATGTATATAATTTTTTTCATTCTCTTAGTTATTTAAAGATACAAGGGGAATCCCGTAATAGAATTCTAGTATTTTGGTTTTAAAAATATAGTCATATTTGGTGCGCAAAACCTCAGATTGGGCATTGGCATATAAGGTCTGTGCTTGGGTGAAGTCAAAGATAGTAATCAATCCCACGGCATAACGCTCTTGGGCATATTCATAAGATTTTTTTCTAAACTCCAACGTTGACAACGCCGCCTCATGAGATTTTAAAGCGGCTTTGGTATCTGTAAACGCGGTGTAAACCGTGCGTTGTACATTTTGTTTTTCTGTGTCCAAATTCAATTTGCTCTTCAAGACATTGACTTTGTTGCGCTCCACATTGTGACGCACAGAAAGGCCGTTTAAAATGGGTACGTTTAATGACAACCCAAAGTTCTGTCCTTTGTTGTTGTCAAACTGTTGCCACAAATCATCTGGAGATCCCAACAAAGGGCTGAAGTTTTGAGTGACCACATTTTGATTGGTTCCCTCAACAGTACCAATTACAGAAAACGGATTGTTTGGATTGATTTGGTAACCAACCACCTGGTCAGCATAGGCCGCACGGGTATTGAAACTGTAAAATCCTTGAAGGGTTGGTAGGTATCTTGACTTTGCCAACTGCAAATCTTTTTCTGCTAATTCCACCTGGGACGATGCTACCTTTAAAGTGGTGCGGCTCTCCATGGCTTTTTTGACAATCTCTGATGCATTTTCCATCAACACAGCTGAATGAGAAACATCCATTGTGGTTGCTTCAATATCAAAGGTTTCAAAATCTTCCAGTTGCAGCAACTGCGCCAAGCTGATTTTAGAAATCAACAGGTTGTTTTCTGCCGTGATGATGAGCTGATTGTCATTTGCAACTGTTGCTTGAATGTCCATCAAATCTCCTTGAGGTACATTTCCTGCTTCCACCATTTGTGTAACGCGCTCCAATTGCTTGGAGTCGTATTCCAATTGTTTTTGTTGCACTTTCAAATTTTCTTTGTTGAACAAAATCTGCATATAGGCATTGACTACATTCAGGGAAACATCCTCTTGCATTTTGGTCACAGCATATCTGGAAGCCAAAATTGCCAAGTTTGATCTTCTCAACTGGATTTGGTTTTGCAATCCTTTGTAGATGTCTATACCCACATTTAAATTGGCGGAGGTAAATTGAGTGGTTTGGTTTTCAAGTAGCCCCGTGGTAATGTTCTGATTCAAACCAATATTCCAAGAGTGGTTGGCTCCTGCATTTATGGTAGGCAAAAATGCACCTCTAGCATCTTTCTTGTCAATTTGAGAAAGTTGGAGGTCCAAATCTGAAGATTTTATGCTGATGTTGTGTTCCATAGCATAAGAGACGCACTCTTCTAAAGTCCATTTTTTGTCTTGTGCAAAAAGCCCAAAAGAATTTAAAAATATTCCTATAATTACTGCGTTAAAAATGGAGGTTCTTTTCATAATTTTAGCTTTTGAAAAAAAGGACTTTAACCAAAGCTCAATTTTCAAATTAATGTGTATATGACGCATACTGATGCTAAATGTTACATCAATCTCTAAAAAAATAAAACATTTAAACAAGATGAAATTTAAAATAGCACAGATCTCCATACCAATCTTGGTTGTGATCTTGTTGGCGGGGTGTAAAACGCAAAACACGTTGAACACAACCAAACCAGCAGCGTCAAAGGAAACAAGTATTGCCTACACCACAGCCACGTCTTTTGTGATGATGCCTTTGGAAATTCAATTGAAGGATGTGGAAAAACTATTAAACTCCAATGTGAATGGGCTGATCTATAACGACAGTATTTTGGAGGACGACAAGACGGAAATGAAAATTTGGAAACAAGCTCCCATCCTCTTGACAGAAAGCAATGGAAAAGTGAAGTCTGTAGTGCCACTAAAGATATGGGCCAAGATAAAATATGGAACGGATTTTATGGGGTTGAATGACACCAGAGAATTTAATTTAAACGGCAAGGTAACTTTGAATAGTGACGTGCGCATGAGCAATTGGAAATTACAGGTCAAAAGTGTGGTTGAAGATGTTGTTTGGCAAGAATCACCAACGGTGATGGTGGCTGGAAAACAGGTTTATATTACCTATCTGATCAACCCGGCGGTCAAAATGTTTAAATCAAAACTGGCAACTAAGATTGACGATGCTTTAAACAAGGTAACTGACTTCAAACATCAGGTGGTTGACGTACTTAAAAAGATTAGTGAACCCATGGAAATCAGTCCTGCTTATGAAAGTTGGTTTTCCATCAACCCGATTGAATTGTACAGTACAGAAGCTGTGCTGAGCCACAACAAAATCAAAATGGATTTGGGATTGAAGTGCAGCATGCAAACCTTGGTGGGCAACAAACCCAACGCCAAAACCAATTGGGATCAACTGGTGATGAAGGCCGTAACCAAAATGCCCAATCAGGTGCAGGCGACTGTTGCAGGAGTTTCAACCTATGAGAACGCCTCAAGAATCATCACCAAGAACTTTAAAGGACAGACGTTTGCTAGCGGTTCTAAAAAGGTAACGATTGAAAATGTAGCGCTGTGGGAACGCGACAAAAAGATCATTGTTGAGTTGGAGGTTAGCGGGACGGTAGCTGGAAAAATTTACCTGAGTGGGGTTCCAAAATACGCAGCAGAAAACCAAGAGATCTACTTTGAGAACATGGAATATGTATTGGATACCAAAGGGGTTTTGACCAAGACCGCCAACTGGCTTTTGAGTGGGGTAATCTTGAAAAAGATTCAAGAGAACTGCAGATACTCGATCGCTGAAAATTTGAATGAAGCCAAAAAGAACATAGTGCCTTATATGAACGATTACTCGCCCATGCCTGGGGTGTTTGTCAATGGAAAATTGCAAGAATTCAGCTTTGATAAAATGGAGTTATCCAACAATGCCATCATTACGTTTTTGAAATTGAACGGAACGCTGGAGGTGAAGATCAACGGCATATAAAGTGAATTATTTACACATAAAAAAACCGACGGATACTACTGCATCCGTCGGTTTTTTTATGGGGAAATAAAATGTGATTTTGGGGAACTGCGCAAGGGATGGAAGCGGCATCCTTTTGGAAGGCTTTGCCTGACAAAAGATATAGCGGACAGCCCGACGCTTTTACAAGCGCAGCGCGGGAAAAGGGTTGCGCCCAAAATAACAATATAAATTTATTTCTTGTCTTTTTCTTTGTTCATGATTCTGTAAACAATGACACCTACAATAGCTACTAAAAGGTATGGGAAAATCATTAAATAGACAATTCCATCGTTTACTGCTTCTGCGGTGATTCCTGATTCTTCAGACTCTAACACGGCTCTACACATGGCGCATTGGGCTTGTGCAGTTGGTGAGGCTAGCAGGGCAAAAAGTCCTGTTAGTAGCACCATTTTTTGTTTTTTAGTGCGCATAATAAGGAGATATCATGAGGTAAACAATTACACCTGTCACGGCTACATACAGCCAAAGTGGAAAGGTGATTTTAGCTAATTTTTTGTGTCCTTCAAAATTTGAAACCAGTGCTCTAACGTAGGTTATCAACACAAAAGGAATGATAATTACAGAAAGAATAATATGAGTTATTAGGATAAAAAAGTAGACGTATTTGATGAACCCTTCTCCGCCAAAAGAGGTGGAATCTGAGGTCATGTGGTAAGCGACGTACATCACTAAAAAGGCGATAGAACACAACATGGCTGCTTTGATTAAACCTTCATGTAGGGCTCTTTTTCCGTTTTTGATTGCTACTACTGCTGCAACTAATAAAACTGACGTCAATCCATTAATCGTGGCATAAATGGGTGGTAAAAAGCTTAGAGGCTCTACATCAAAACCCAATCGTTTTAAATTAATACCAAATAATAATGCAACTGCAACTGGTATTACTATAGATACAACCGTGATTAACTTGTTGTATTTTTTGTCTTGATTTATATTTTCCATTATTCAGCTAATAATTTTTTGATGTCTTGTTTAAGCATTTTCAAACCTTCTGCAGTCAACCCGTCATAATACACGATTGGATTGCCATAGTCGTCTTTTCTTGATCTGATATTTCCTTCTTTGTCAATGATGCAGATACTTCCAGAGTGGTAAAAACCGCCTGGAGCGTTGGGATCAACCCCTGCGTTGAGTTTGAAATCTTTTTCAGCCAGGTTGTAGACATATTGTCCGTCACCGGTTAAAAGGTGCCAGTTTGGAATTTTAACTCCAATGCGTTCTCCATAAGCTTTCAAGGCTTCCACGGTATCATTTTTTGGATCAATAGAAATTGATGCGATTCCAAAAGATTGATTTGCATAAAATTCTGTTTGCAATTTAAGCATATTATCTTTCATAATTGGACATATTGTTGGGCAGGTGGAGAAGAAAAATTCAACGGCATACACCTTGCCATCATAGTCCTTTTGAGTAATGGTTTTGTTGTTTTGATCTGTCAACTCAAATTGAGGCACACGACCCACAACCATCAAGTCTGACTTTTTAAAACGTGCTACAATATTAGGAATCACTAAAATTCCGAATATTAAAACAATAAATGAAATACCAACATAAGTATAATTTTTCATGTCTTTATTTTTTGCGATTGTACTTTTTCAAAGATAAGCGATATTCTGCAAGAATCACTTTTACATCATCACTCATTTCATTGTGTAAGTCTGCAGCAGAGATGGTGTTATATCCTTCTTTGTATTCTTCTTTTCCAAAGTTATTCATTCCTTTTCTTCCTCTCAAACTGCGTTCTTTGTCAATGATGTACACATTTGAATTTCCAAAGTTTTCATCCAATCCACCAATCAAATTTAAATTTTTGTAGTAGGCTTGAATTTCCGCTTCTGGAGCAAAGGCAAAATTGAAATGAACCATGTCTGTTGTCGGTGCTAATTCTGACACGACCTGAGCAACGTCTGCTTCCATGCCTTGAGGGATGACAAAAATGACTTGAAAATCATTGAATGTTTTGTTCTTATCATAAATTTTGGATACCAAATTGTAAGCGTTTGCCTTTTCTTTTAGCAGGTTCTTACCAGGGAATCCCAAGATAGTGATTTTGTTGTTGAGTTTCAACACGGAGTCATTTGACGATTTCCAACCAGGTAATTCTGGCAAATTTGGCGTCAGCACAGGAAGTCTGCTAAAGGTGTTGTTTCCCGTTGCAAAAAAGAGATAGAACAGGATTGGCAAAACGAATAAGATGCTACAAATGATGTATTTAAATACCGGATTACCTTTTGGGTTGTTAGAAGAAGACATAATTT
>JAGHSS010000335.1 GCA_018065745.1 Candidatus Neoflavobacterium equi
GTAAAAGGCCTCAACCTATCGACAAAGAAGCGGATTGGGATAAATCAAGGATCCTGATGAGCAAAGCAGATTTAACTGGTAACATTGTGTATTGCAATGCAAATTTCATTAATGTTGCTGCTTATGATGAAGAGGAATTGATTGGAAAGCCCCACAATATGATCAGGCATCCAGACACCCCTTCTGTTATTTTCAAACTCCTTTGGGACAATTTGAAACAAGGAAAAAATTTCAACGCTGTAGTAAAAAATCTGAATAAAAAAGGAGAGTATTACTGGGTGATGAATGATATTGATTTTGTGCGTGATACTTCCCAAAATATCACACACTATAGCGGAATTAGAAAGGCCTATCCTACTGAGGTCATTAAAGAACACATTGAACCGCTATATTCAAAATTAAGAGATTTAGAAGCAAGTGAAGGAATTGAAGCAAGTGAAAAATACTTGAATCAATTTTTAGCAGAAAAAGGCAAACCATACAATGAATACGTAAAGGAGCTTATAGCATAAATAAAAAAACGGCCCACAGGCCGTTTTTTCTTTTTATATCTACAGGATCAACAATCCATGAGCTTTAATTTTCTCCATGGGTTTTGAAAACCAGAACAGCTCAAAATCTTCAAATTGCAATTCATAAGCTTTTTGAAATGCCCCCAAGGTCAATAAAGGCTTTCCAGCTGCCAAACTCATGTCAATCAATTGGTGCTGCAACCACGACGCCAGATCCATTTCCATCTGGACTTCCACAAAATCCATCACTTCGTGAAAGGTCATTTTTGCCAACTCATAACTTCTTCCCTTTTTATTTTTGGTAAAAGCGACCAATTCTGGATCACTTCCCATCCACACCAATTTTGCATTGGGTTTCACTGTAAAGTCAACTGTTTTTTGAAGTGCATCTTCTATAAATGAGGGAGCTATCTTGGACTGAGGAATTTTGAAGTCAAACCATTCTTGCAATGGATAATCAAAACAAATGCCGTGCATGAAATTGAACAGGGACTTTTTCAATCCAAAACTGAATTTGTCGTGATCAATACCGGTCTTATCTGTAAACTCAATATCGTTGTGCGCAAATTCCACATTTTCAACTTTTGGTACTACCCCATATAATTCTGGAGATATCCCAACCGGACTGTGCGCTGTCATGGCAAACTGATGCCAAAAACCAGAATGTACAATTCCCATCTCAAAGAGCTGTCTCACCATTTCCAAACTGTCAATGGTTTCCTGAACCGTTTGGGTTGGATATCCATACATCAAATAGGCATGAACCATAATTCCCGCCTCAGACAAATGATGGGTCACCTGAGCGACCTGCTCCACAGTTACTCCCTTTTTAATCAATTCTAGCAATCTGTCAGAAGCAACCTCAAGACCACCAGAAACAGCAATACAACCAGAAGCTTTTAACAGCTTACACAAGGCCGCAGTGAAACTCTTTTCAAATCTGATGTTGGTCCACCAGGTCACGGTGAGTTGACGTCTGATAATTTCCAAAGCAACCTCTCGCATCAATGCTGGAGGTGCAGCCTCATCCACAAAGTGGAACCCAGTAGTTCCTGTAGCAGCGATGATCTCCTCCATACGGTCCACAATGAGACGCGCAGTAACAGGTTCATAAATTTTTATATAGTCTAATGAGATGTCACAGAAAGTACATTTCCCCCAATAGCATCCATGAGCCATGGTTAATTTGTTCCACCTTCCATCACTCCACAAACTGTGCATGGGATTGGCTACTTCAATCACAGAAATATATTCAGACAACAACAAATCGCTGTAGTCTGGAGTTCCTGTTTGACTCATTTTGTAATCAGATCTTTCTGAGTCGTTTTTATATACTACGTTTCCTGCTTCAAGAAGGAAGGTACGTTTTAAGGGTCCACTCCCCTGTTTGATGTAATCAAACAACAATTCTGTAGGCAATTCCCCGTCGTCAAGGGTAATGAAGTCAAAAAAATCAAATACACGAGGCTCTTTTAATGAGCGCAATTCCGTATTTGGGAATCCGCCGCCCATAACCACAACGATGTTTGGGTGGTGTTTTTTAATGTATTGAGCGCATCTAAAAGCGCTGTATAAATTTCCTGGAAAAGGAACAGAGAAACCAATAATCAACGGTTGTTGTTCTTGAATTTGCAGTTCCAAAATATCCAGTGTTATGTCGTCAATAAAGGAAGGTTGTTGCTGTAAAAATTGATACATCGCATCAAAGGAATTTGCACTGCGTCCCATGCGTTCTGCATAGCGCGAAAATCCAAAGTTTTCATCCACACATTCTACGATCAAATCTGAAAGATCTTCCAAATACAACGTTGCTAAGTGTTTTGCTTTGTCTTGCATCCCCATCGCTCCAAAAGCCCAATCCAGGTCGTCAATTGCCGCAAATCTCCCCGCTTCAGGCAGGAATCCACCCTGACAGATCAATCGCGATAAGGTCAAGTCTTTTCCCTTCAGAAATGAGATGACACCGTCAATGGTTTGTATGTATTTTGATCTTAGTGAAAGGATGCGTTTTGAATTGTCAGAGATCTCCTCTGTTGCCGCAAAGGCGAATGCTTTGTCAAAGACACGAGTCAACCCGTTCTTTGAAAATAGCTTCAGAATTACTTCCAGCCCCAAATCAATCTGATAAGAGCTTATTCCTTTGGTATTTAAAAACCCCTTTACATAAGCAGTCCCAGGATAGGGCGTGTTCAATTGTGTAAAGGGCGGTGTAATAAGTAAAAAATCTTTCAAGGGTACTATTTTTTGCAAAGGTAAGCTAAAAAGTTAAACCCCTTTTAAATTCAAATTGAATATCCTATCAAAGGTAAAAAACCCTATTTTTACAAAAACAATTACAGTATGTCAACAGATTGTATAAATTACCAAGACTCCGGTTATTTCACGAAACTAATGGTTGATTATCTAAATCAATCCCCTGAGCTTTCCCCCCTATATAACAGATTTCCAAAATTGGAAAACTTCAAAGATCAACTTCTTGAGAAAGGAGCTAATTTTTCAATGGAACACAGAAATGTATTGGTTTCTGCATTGAATAAACAATATCAAGATACAGCTCTTAGTGAAAGTACACAGCACAATATCAATTCACTAAAATCTGAAAATACCTTTACCATTACTACAGGACATCAATTGAACCTCTTTACCGGTCCAGGCTATTTTTTATATAAAATTTTCTCCGTCATCAACCTCAGTGAAAAACTGAATAAAACCCATACTGACAAACACTTTGTCCCTGTGTATTGGATGGCTACAGAAGATCACGATTTTGATGAAATCAATCACTTCAGCTTCAGAGATAAAATCATCAGCTGGCCAAAAAACGCCTCTGGTCCCGTGGGACGATTGGACACCCAAGGTTTAGACGAGGTCTTTAAGATGTTTGAAAAAGAAATTGGCGTTGGAAAAAAGGCGGAAGAAATCAAGAATTTATTTGTTGAAGGGTACCTTAAACACGACAATTTAACAGCGGCTACACGCCATATAGCCAATGCCTTATTTAGCAGCTATGGACTTGTAATCATTGACGGTGATGATCGTGATTTAAAGAAATTATTCGCACCAATTGTCAAAAAAGAACTTTTGGAAGAATTTTCACAAAAAAATGTTTTAACAAGTATACAATTATTAAAAGATTATCACGTTCAAGTTAATCCAAGGGAACTCAATTTGTTCTACATACAAGATGGATTGAGAGAACGCATAGTTAAAGAAGCAGGTGTGTTCCAAGTTTTACACACAGAACTTAAGTTTACTGAAGAGGATATACTAAAGGTGTTGGAAGCAACTCCAGAAGTGTTTAGTCCCAATGTAATTTTAAGACCGGTGTATCAAGAATGCATTTTACCTAATTTATGCTATGTAGGCGGTGGTGGTGAATTGGCTTATTGGTTGGAGTTGAAAAATAATTTTGACGCTTTAAACATCACCTTCCCCATGTTATTGCTTAGAGATTCTGTTTTGTTAGTTACTGCAAAGCAAGCGAACAAAATAAAGAAGTTGAACCTGAGCTATTCAGATCTGTTTTTAAAGCAGGATGTACTGATTGGACAACAAACTAAATTTTTAGCCGATCAATCACTGGATTTTAAATTACTTGAAAACCAATTAAAATTGCAGTTTGAAACTCTAAAAGCAAAGGTTGAACAAACAGATGCCTCATTTAAAAATGCATTGGACGCCCAAGAGACCAAACAGTTAAAGGGATTGAACAATTTAGAGAAAAGATGGTATAAAGCAGAAGGAAAGCGAAATGAAGAGGCTCTAAACAGAATCAAACGTTTACAGTATGAATTATTTCCCAACGGTTCACTACAGGAACGCAAACAAAATTTTGCTTCCTTTTACATTGATAGTGAGCAGGACCTGTTGCAAATATTAAAAGACAACCTAGATCCATTAGAAGCAAAATTTAAAATTGTTGAAATTTAAAAATTAAAAAAATACCAAAAT
>JAGHSS010000124.1 GCA_018065745.1 Candidatus Neoflavobacterium equi
ATATAATTGTATAACTTATAAATGAAACACACTTTAAAAAAAGAAGGTAAATACAGTTATTTGGAAGTTGGAGAAGGAACACCTATTATCATCTTACACGGATTAATGGGGGGTTTAAGTAATTTTGACGGGGTAATTGATTATTTCCCACAACACGGTTATAAAATTGTTTTCCCTGAATTACCACTATATACAAATAACATATTAAAAACCAACGTAAAGGCTTTTGCTAAGTTTGTAAAAGATTTTATTGATTTTAAAGGATTTGACAAGGTAATACTACTTGGGAATTCATTAGGAGGACATATTGCACTTTATCATACTAAATTGCACCCTGAAAAAATGGCTGGATTAATATTGACTGGAAGCTCTGGTCTTTATGAAAATGCTATGGGTGATTCCTACCCAAGACGTGGAGATTATGAATTCATCAAGAAGAAAGCTGAAGATGTATTCTATGATCCAGCAATTGCGACAAAAGAAATTGTTGATGACGTTTTTGAAACGGTTAATGACAGAATCAAATTGATCAAAACATTAACTATTGCAAAAAGCGCTATCAGACATAATATGGCAAAAGACTTGCCAGAAATGACCACACCTACTTGTTTGATTTGGGGAGCTAATGACAAAGTTACTCCGCCACACGTTGCCACAGAATTCAATGAACTTTTACCAAACTCTAGTTTGTATTGGATTGAAAAATGCGGACACGCTGCCATGATGGAACAACCGGAAATTTTCAACGACATGATGTTCGAGTGGCTGAAAAAAAATAATTTATAAAAATCAAAAGTTACAGCTTGCTGTAACTTTTTTAAAATAAGGACAGATGAAAATTAACAAGGCGGAATTTATTATTAGTAATTCAGATGTAGAAAAGTGTCCAACAGAACGTTTACCTGAATATGCATTTATTGGAAGATCTAATGTGGGGAAATCATCCTTGATTAACATGATCACCAATCAAAATCGTTTGGCCAAAACATCTGGTAAACCAGGAAAAACACAACTTATAAATCACTTTAAAATCAATGACAATTGGTTTCTTGTTGATTTACCTGGTTATGGATATGCACGTGTATCTAAAAAAACGAAAGAAACATTCCAACAATTTATCACAGACTATTTTGAACGTAGAGAACAATTGGTTTGTGCATTTGTACTGGTAGACATCAGATTAGAAGCTCAAAAAATTGATATTGAATTCATTACTTACCTTGGTGAAACAGGGATTCCATTTTGCATCATCTTTACAAAAGCGGACAAAATTGGAAAGAGTAAAGTTCAACAACAGGTTGCAGCATACAGAAAAGCCTTGCTAGCAAACAACTGGGAAGAAATGCCTCCACACTTTGTAACTTCTTCAACAGAAGCTATTGGTAGAGATGAATTACTTGAATATATTGACAATGTAAACAAAGACATTTTCAGCAACGATTCATTCATATAATAAAAAAAGCGAAAAGAATATCTTTTCGCTTTTTTTATGTCTTAAATAGGGACTTTAGATGCTGAAGTCACTAAATTACTTTTTAAGTAAATTGTTTTTCTCTGCAAAGTACTCACAGAAATCCTTCATTGTATCTGTCATCTTTTTATCATCTGTTGCACGTAAATAGGTATCTGACATGGCAACTAACGTTTGGTGAAAAAACATTTTCATCTCGTCTACAGGCATGTCTTTTGTCCATAAATCAATACGCAATGTCTCTTTTGCCTTACTGTCCCAAACAGACATTAAAACTGCTTTTGTAGCAGCGTTATCAATTCCACCGTCTTTAGCTGACCAACTTAATGATTCTGGAATTCTATTTTCATCTAAGGTTACTTCAACCTTAATCTCAGATTTCATTTTACCTACCATTATTTTTTGGGTTTATATTTAGATTTTTCAAATATCGTCTTGGCATCCATGGCCAATAACTGTTGCAAAGTTACATCATTATTCTTCATAAAAGACCTAACAATTTGCCAACCTATCCAAGTACCTACTCTACCAGGTGACTCATTGTCAATTTCTAAATAAAATTTAGAGAACGGACTTTTGGTTATAAAACGCGATGCCAATTTAGAATCGCGGTCAAAAAGCAATTTGTGCTCTATGAAATAGCCCCACATCTCTGTTTCATTTGCCTCACACCACTGAATTTGCTCTTGGGTATAGGCCATTTTTGCAGCGTCAGATACTTCTGGCAATAAAACGTCTTTCAAATAAAGCTCTTTTCCTGATTGAATCAATATGGATAAAAACGTGCGGTCTGAATTTCTGTTTAACACACGCGGTGTAAAAGAAGAAACCATGTCTAACGCCATCTGATCTCTGTTTAATTCCGGTCTGATGTATTCTGGGAACCCTTCATAAAAACGGTGCTTTTCACCCAAATAGGTATCTAAAGAAACAAGGGCCAAACTGTCTGTATAAATAGCTTTCAAATCTGTATCCACTTCAGAAATCACCGTGACTAACTTTTCAGGCAAAGGCTGGTTTGGGAAATTATAACGAATGGCTTTAAGCAAATCTGTCATTTCTTTCTCCACAAAAGTGTTGTCTGGAAAAGCTTGCTTCACCTCAGCATACAATTCTCTCATCAAAGGATCTTGTAACTTGGACTGCCACTCTTGATCTGTAACTCCTTCTGGGAATAAATAGGGAAAAGAGGGCTTTAAACGCATGACGTCCTGAGGGGTACTTTCAAAAAAAGCTTTATCAAAACGAACAATTTCTAAATTGATCTTTTGTGCTTTAATTTCTTTTATAGTCTCTTCCTTAACCACTTCTGTATCCTTCTTGCATGAAAGTACAGATGTTAAAAGCAAGCCTAGCAATAAGGTCTTTTTCATAAATTTTAAATCTTAGCGAAATGCCGTTATTTATTTTGTATTTTTATGGATAGTATAATGG
>JAGHSS010000157.1 GCA_018065745.1 Candidatus Neoflavobacterium equi
GTATAATTGTAACTATTACTATAACTAATAGAAGAAGATCAGTAGCGGTTTATTGATCGTTTTGAATTGAAATTTTCGCTTCACGAGGCGCTAAAAATTATTCAAAAATATTTTAAAAAAAAGTTTAAAATAAGTGTAACATTTCAGAAACGGCATCGTCTTATTATATGAGATTTAAAATGTTGTAACTTTCACTATCCAACGGAAAATGAAAATAAAAAAAAAGCTGGGTTTTTGAGTTCCAGCTTTTTTTATGTCTTGTTTTCATCTAATGATGTAGTGCTTATTTGAAGTAAGAGAACGTCTCGTTGTTTTCTATGCGCAACAAGGTTTCATAAATCAATTTTATGGTGTTCTCCACGTCGTCTCTGTGTACCATTTCCACTGTGGTGTGCATATAGCGCAACGGTAGTGAAATGAGCGCAGAAGCTACTCCGCCGTTGCTGTATGCAAAGGCATCTGTGTCTGTTCCTGTCACACGAGATAAGGCGTTTCTTTGGAATGGAATTTCCATTGCTTCTGCCGTGTCTGTAATCAGTTCTCTCAAATTGTTTTGAATGGCAGGAGCGTATCCAACCACCGGTCCATGACCGATTTTTAAGTCTCCCTCAATTTTTTTGTCAATCATTGGGGTGTTGCTGTCGTGACAAACATCAGTAACAATCGCTACGTTTGGTTTGATGGTTTGGGTGATCATTTCTGCTCCGCGCAAGCCCACTTCTTCCTGTACGGAATTGACCACGTACAATCCAAAATCCAAAGTTTTTCCGTTTTCTTTTAAGAGACGAGCAACTTCAGCAATCATGAAACCACCCATGCGGTTGTCAATGGCGCGACATACAAATTTATTGTCGTTCAAGATGATGAACTCGTCCGGATAGGTGATCACGCAACCCACGTGAACCCCCAAAGCTTCTACTTCAGCCTTGGTGCTGCACCCACAGTCAATGAATATATTTTCAATTTTTGGCGTTTCCTCCGGTTTTCCAACCGCACGATTTCTGGTGTGAATTGCTGGCCATCCAAAAACTCCTTTTACAATGCCTTTTTTAGTGTGTATGTCCACACGTTTTGACGGCGCGATCATTTGATCTGATCCACCGTTGCGAATCACATAGATAAACCCGTCGTCCGTGATGTAATTTACATACCATGAAATCTCGTCCGCATGTCCTTCAATCACCACCTTGTATTTGGCGTCGGGATTGATAACTCCTACAGCTGTTCCGTAAGTATCTGTAAAAAACGTGTCCACATAAGGACGCAGGTAGTCCATCCACAATTTTTGTCCGTTGCTTTCATAACCCGTAGGGGAGGTGTTGTTTAAATAACGCTCCAAAAAAGCCAACGACTCCTGATTTAGTATAGAAGTTTTCATATATGGTAAATTTTATGTAAAATTACAAAATAAGATGTTTATGTTGTGTTTAAATTAGTATTTTTGGGTATGAATTTACAAGGATGAAACAGTGTTTTTATTTTCTTAGCTTATGTTGCAGCAGCGTTTTTGCCCAACAGCGAATGGAAGTGAGTCAGACCATTACCGTGGTTGATTCATCCATTGTGTATTCCTACCAAATGAATGAAATGGTCATTGGTAAAAATGGCGTTGTCTTTGAATCTGAGATGACCAAACTCAAGCGTTTGGAAAACAGAATCATGCGTGTCTATCCCTATGCCAAGGCGTGTGCAGACAATTTGACCATGCTCCAAAACAACCTGGACAAGCTGGAGTCCAAAAAAGACAAAAAGCGCTACCAGAAGATGGTGGAAAAATACCTGACGGACGAGTTTGAACCGCGTTTGAAAAACCTTTCCAGAAAAGAAGGACAAATTCTGATCAAACTGATTAATAGACAAACGGGAAAAACTACTTTTTCTTTGGTCAAAGACTTAAAATCTGGTTGGAGTGCCTTTTGGTCCAACAACGCAGCAAAAATATTTGACTTGAACTTGAAAGCAGAATACATGCCGATGGATGATTTGGAAGATTTCTATATTGAATCCATTCTGACTCAGAAATTCAGAGAGCGCAGACTGCAATATCAAGAAGCGGCAACCCCTATAGATTTGAAAAGTTTGGCAGAGACCTGGAAGGAACGCGCCAAAGTGCAAAAACCACAATAGCTTCGCTAAGATTGGGATTTGAAATTATAAAAAGCAACGCAATTGTGCGGTTTACATAAAACAAAAAAGGACGGAAACTTATTTCCGTCCTTTTTTTTATGCTGTAATGTAACTGTTACACTTGGGTTTCCTTGTTTAAGAATAACTTTCTGGCTTTGATGATGTCTGCAATTCCCTCAGGCACCATGAGTTCCCATCCCGCTTCTTGGTTTTGAATTTTTGCAAGGACGTCTTTGGAGAAAATCTTTAAATTCTTGCGTTCGTAATTGTCAATGTCCACCACGCGGTTGTTGTATGCAAAGAACTTGTACAACTCTTTCATGTTTTCAGAGACTTTGAGGTTTTGAGAATCAATCACCTCTCCATCTTGACCCTCCATGGGGTAGAGGTAAATTTTTAGATCCTTGTAGAACAATTTTCCAAAGGCCTCCAACAAGCCTCCGCTGAGGTGGGTGTAGTACTTCTCTTCAAAGATGTCAATCAGCGATTGCACCCCAAGAATCAACCCGATTTTCTTGATTGGGTATTGTGAAAAGTATTCCACCAATTTGTAGTATTCTGGGAAATTGGAGATGAGGACGGTTTGTCCCAGGTCGCAAAGCAATTGTGCACGGTCCAAGAAATCCTGTTCATCAATGCTTCCCTCTGCTGACAAATTGGATAGGGTGATTTCAAAGATGACCTCTGTGTCAGCTTCCTGCAGTTGGTTTTCCTGCATAAACTTGACATAGGACTTTTTATACATGTTCATATTGACCAAGGTGACCGGTCTGAAACTCCCGCGCAACGCAAGGATGTTTTTGTTGTAAAACACATCTGCAGGGAATACATTCTTTCCATTTGGTCTGAAAATAACCGCTTCAGTCATGCCGTTGCTCACCAGGTGCAGGCTCATCAATCTGTTGTCCACCTCTTTGAATTGAGGTCCTTGGAAATTGATGGTGTCAATCTCAATCTGATCTTTGTTGAGGTTGTCATATAAAGAGCGCAACAATTTTGTGGGATTGTTGTAGTAATAGTAAGCACCATAAATCAGGTTTACCCCCAAAATCCCCAGTGTTTCCTGTTGAAGTTTGGCGTCGTTTTCTCTAAATTTGATGTGGAGAATGATTTCATTATATGGGGCGTCTGGAGCAATTTGATAGGTCAAGCCCACCCAACCGTGTCCTTTGTTCTTTTTGGCAAAGTCAATGGTTGCAACGGTATTGGCATAGCTAAAGAACATTTTTGTAGGGTGTTTTTCCCTGTTCAAGCGGTCTTCCACCAATTGCTTTTCATGAGAAAGCATCTTTTTCAATCTGCTTTCAGTCACATAGCGTCCGTCAGCTTCAATGCCGTAAATGGCGTCACTGAAATCCTTATCATAAGCAGACATGGCTTTGGCAATGGTTTTGGAAGCGCCTCCAACCCTGAAAAAATGGCGCACAGTTTCCTGTCCAGCTCCAATTTCAGCAAAGGTTCCGTAGATATTATTGTTGAGGTTGATTCTTAGTGTTTTGTCTTTTATGGATGGAATGTGGGTGATTTCACGATCTCCCGACAAGGTAATTTCTTGTTCCATTGTAAATTTTCAGTTTTTTTTGTGTTTGATTAAATTCTGCGCATCCAATTTAGTGTAAATAATCTTATTTTTGTAAAAAAGTTACATGCTCAAAATATATTTTTTAGGAACAGGAACTTCCCAAGGTGTACCCGTGATTGGGTGTGATTGTGCGGTCTGTTCAAGTACTAATGTTTTAGATAAACGCTTGAGAACCGCTGCCTTAATCAGCTGGGAAGACACGGTTGTAGCCGTTGATTGCGGTCCTGATTTCAGACAACAAATGCTGCAGAGCAACTGCAAGAAACTGGACGCCTTGCTGTTCACTCATGAACATGCTGACCACACGGCTGGGCTGGATGACATCAGGCCGTACAACTTTAAAAAAGGTCCCATGCCCATCTATGCAGACCCGCGGGTGGTGGCCAATTTAAAAAAGCGTTTTGACTATATTTTTGAAACAGAAAACCGCTATCCTGGCGCTCCAGAGGTGGAGGTGCATGAAGTGATTGACGCAGCGCCTTTTGAATTGGGTGGCCGTTTGGTGAAACCGCTAAAAGCACTGCACGGGACGTTGCCTATTTATGGATTCCAAGTGGATGGGCTGGTTTATATGACAGATGTGAAGTATGTGAGCGATGCAGTGGTGTCTGAAATTAAGGGGTGTGAGGTTTTAGTTATCAACGCTTTGAGGGTGG
The DNA here is from genome assembly GCA_018065745.1 of Candidatus Neoflavobacterium equi. Lineage (GTDB taxonomy): Bacteria > Bacteroidota > Bacteroidia > Flavobacteriales > Flavobacteriaceae > Flavobacterium > Flavobacterium equi. The sequence goes on from JAGHSS010000157.1 coordinate 4,366, forward strand.
AGGAACATTTTACACATTTTAATTTAGAAGAAGCGCTGAAATTTATTACTTTAGTAGAGCCCAAACGCGCATACTTGACTCATGTGAGTCATTTATTGGGTCTGCAAGAGGAGGTGGAACGCCAACTTCCTGAGCATGTGCACCTAGCGTATGATAATTTAGAAATACTATTATAACTATTATGAAA
>JAGHSS010000314.1 GCA_018065745.1 Candidatus Neoflavobacterium equi
GTGCAGAAGCATTAAAATTACAAACAGAAATGGCGGCTATTTTAGCTGAGCGTTACTTAATTATATATATTATTATTTGGCTATGAAAACAATTACAGACCAATTTGGTACCCAACATACTTATGAAAACACCCCACAGCGCATTGTGTGCTTGGTGCCTTCATTGACAGAACTGCTTTATGAAATGGGGTTGGAGGAGCAATTGGTTGGAATTACAAAATTTTGTGTTCATCCGTTTCACTTCAAATCAACGAAGACCATTGTTGGCGGTACAAAAAATGTAAAATATGACAAGATTGTAGAACTGAATCCGGACGTGATCATCTGTAACAAAGAAGAAAACACGCCAGAAATGATTGCAGAACTGCAAAAAATTTGTCCGTTGGTATTCATCACAGATATCATCAGCATCCAAGACAACCTGGACGTGATTGAACAGTTTGGAGTGTTGTTCAACAAGAGAACAAACGCCAAAAAAATAAGTGATAAAATTGTAAATGCACTGTCAGATTTTAAAACTTTTATGGTGGGTAGACCTGTCCAAAAAGTGGCCTATTTAATTTGGGCGAATCCCTATATGGCAGCGGGGAATAATACCTTCATCAACTCGCTTTTGGAATTGAATCACTACGATAATATTTACAAGGGGAGGGAGGAGCGCTATCCAGAAATTATCATTCAGAAAATGCGCATACAAGGGGATCCTGACATTGTGTTTTTACCGTCAGAGCCTTTCCCATTTGATGACAGCCACGCCTTTGAAGTGGGAAGACACACCCACCATGCAAGTGCCGTTTTTGTGGATGGAGAGATGTTTTCTTGGTATGGAAGCAGATTGGTAAAAGCTTTGGATTACTTTAAAAAATTACACCTGAGAATGTCTTAAAGACATTTGAAAAAAATGGCTAGTAAAGCTTACAGAAAATATTAAAAACAAAAAAAACGCTTCATAATACTTATGAAGCGTTTTCTTTTCTTTAACTAACCCTAACTAAATAAGAAACTCTTACAATCTTATTTTCAGTTACAAATATCGCTATTTGTTCTTTTTCAGGTTGTTAAGTATATGTTATAAATATGTTACAATAATACCAAAGATTATTTAGCATCTTGCATAGCAAAAACTTTTTGCAATAAAGCAGTCGTTCTTGATGCGGTATTTGTTCTGATGTTTTGTTCTTCAACAGCGATCATTTTGAACACACCTTCCATTGCTTTTTCAGTAGTGTAAGCCGTCAAATCTGGATTCACTTTCTTAACCAAAGGCAGTGAATTGTATTTGTTGATGATGTTTGTCCATACTTTATCAGCTCCAACTTTAGCATAAGAATTGCTAATTACAGGAGAAAATTTAGAGTATAAAGCCGTTTGAGTTGAATTCTGTAAATAAGTTGTAGCAGCTTTGTTGTCTCCCATCAAAATATTTTTAGCATCTGTAAAAGACATTCCTTTGATGGCGTCCACAAAAATAGGCGTCGCAGTTTTCACAGCATCCTCTGCAGTTCTGTTGATGTATTTCAATCCTTCATCTGCTAAACTTCCCAAACCAGCAGCACGCAAAGCCGTGTCCACTTTTTTCAATTCGTCCGGCATTAAGATTTTCACCGCTTCATTTTTGTAAAATCCATCAGTTGCAGTCAATTTGCTCACCTGTGTAGTGATTCCTTTGTTCAATGCTTCTTTAAGTCCAGTAGCAATATCACCTTGACCCAATGTTGTAGCAGTTTCCAAAACGCTTGGCAATTGATTTACAACCTCTTGTAAGCTTCCACAACCTACAAATAAAGGCATACAAGCTAAAATTAAAAATGTCTTTTTCATTACGTTTATTTTTGCAAAAATAACAAAGTTTATCATTGTTTAATATATAATACTCAGAGAAATTTTACGTTTTTTTATGTTGTAAATCGCATTTATTCGTTAAATTTACTAAGAGAGTTATAAATAATAATCAAAATTGTTATTGAGAAGCGACACGCTTCAAGCTGCGATTCTTGTTTGTAACTTATTGGATACTAATATAAAAAATATAATTATGGCTAAAGATTCTAAAATTACTTCTAACTCTGGATGTCCCATCGGTATCAATCAATATGAGAATTCACAAACTGCTGGCCCAAGAGGTCCGGTTTTGTTGCAAGACTTTTTCTTGCATGAAAAATTAGCCCAATTCAACAGAGAACGCATTCCAGAACGTATTGTTCACGCAAAGGGAACGGGTGCATTTGGTAAATTTGTGGTTACTCATGACATCACTAAATATTCAAGAGCTAAAATCTTTAGTGCTGTGGGGAAAGAAACACCCATGTTCATCAGGTTTTCAACCGTTGGTGGTGAAATGGGATCTGCAGACACAGAACGCGATCCACGTGGTTTTGCCATGAAATTTTATACAGAAGACGGAAACTGGGATTTGGTAGGTAACAACACTCCGGTGTTTTTCATCAAAGACGCTAAAAAATTCCCAGACTTTATACATACACAAAAAAGAGATCCAAGAACAAATTGCAAGTCGCCAACCATGATGTGGGACTTCTGGTCTTTGAACCCAGAATCACTTCACCAGGTATTGATTTTAATGTCAGACCGTGGTACACCTGATGGATACAGACATATGCACGGATTTGGAAGTCATACATTCTCCATGGTCAACGCCAACAATGAGCGTGTCTATGTGAAATTTCACCACAAGACCAACCAAGGAGTTAAAAACTTTGACGGCCCAACGGCTGACAAAATGCGCGGTATAGATCCTGATCACGCACAACGTGACTTGGTTCAAGCAATTGACAAGGGAGATTTCCCAAGATGGACTACCTACATCCAAGTGATGACAGAAGAGCAAGCTAAGAATTTTAGATTCAATCCATTTGACTTAACTAAAGTATGGTCTCAAAAAGAATATCCGCTAATTGAAGTGGGGTATTTTGAATTGAACAGAATTCCAGATAATTATTTCAGAGATGTGGAACAAGCTGCTTTGGCTCCAACAAATGTTGTGGATGGGATTGGGTTCTCACCAGATAAAATGTTGCAAGGACGCATCCTGTCTTATCCAGATGCTCAACGTTACAGAATTGGATCCAATTACAACGATCTGCCTGTAAATGCTTGTCCATTCATGAGCAATACGTACCACAGAAGTGGGGCTATGAAATTTACAGATAACGGTGGTAGTGCGCCAAATTACTATCCAAATTCTTTTGACGGCAACCACGAAGATCCAACATCACAGGGATTGCCATACCAATTGGACGACGCTACTGTGGGCTATTTTGACCGCAACGCGCCAGGAGAGGACGACCATTACACACAACCGGGAATCTTGTTTGACGAGGTTATGGACGACCAAGCCAAACAAAACACCATCAATAATATTGTGGGTGCCATGAGTGGCATTGAAGGTCCTAAAAAGGACGAAATCATCAACAGACAATTGTGTCATTGGTTTAGAGCTTCAAAAGCTTTGGGAGCAGGTGTTGCCAAAGGATTGGGCGTGAACATTGACCCTTCAAAATTATAAGGTTTTCAGGTTTTAAATTTTATTTTTTTTCACTTTTAAAAAAGTCTTATAGCGCAAGCTATAGGATTTTTTTTATGTTATAAATTTATTAAAACACCAAAAATTAGTAATATTTTAAGGGTTAAGCCGTTTAATTTTATTCATAATTATTGGAT
>JAGHSS010000223.1 GCA_018065745.1 Candidatus Neoflavobacterium equi
GTCAACAAAATCTAAGATTATCTACACATTGACAGATGAGGCGCCTATGTTGGCTACTTATTCGTTGTTGCCAATTGTAAAAGCTTTTACCGCTGCTGCAGCAGTTGAAGTGGAAACAAGAGACATTTCATTAGCTGGACGTATCCTTGCGAACTTCCCACAATATTTAAAAGAAGATCAAAAAATTGGTGATGCATTAGCTGAACTTGGAGAGCTTGCAAACACTCCAGAAGCAAACATCATTAAATTGCCAAATATTTCTGCTTCTATTCCACAGTTAAACGCTGCTATTGCTGAATTACAAGCGCACGGATTTGCCGTTCCTAACTATGTAGCTGATGCAGTAACTGAAGAAGACAAAGCAAACAAAGCTGCCTATGCTAAAGTATTAGGATCTGCAGTTAACCCGGTTTTACGTGAAGGTAACTCTGACCGTCGCGCGCCAAAAGCGGTTAAAAATTACGCTAAAAAACACCCACACAGCATGGGAGCTTGGAGTGCAGACTCTAAAACTCAAGTTGCTTCTATGACAGAAGGTGACTTCTACGCTACTGAGCAATCAGTAACTGTAGCTGCTGACTCTCAATACAAAATTGAATTTGTTGGTGCAGACGGTACTACAAAAGAATTAAAAGGTTTAGCTGCTTTAAAAGCAGGTGAAGTTATTGATTCTTCTGTTTTAAACATCAATGCATTGAAAGCGTTCGTTTCTAAAACTATTGAAGAAGCTAAAGCTGCTGGAGTATTGTTATCTGCGCATTTAAAAGCGACGATGATGAAAGTTTCTGATCCAATCATTTTTGGAGCTATCGTTGAAGTTTACTTTAAAGATGTATTTGCTAAATATGCAGATTTATTCAAATCTTTAAATGTAAATCCAAACAATGGTTTAGGAGATTTATACGCTAAAATTGCTGGTAATGCACAAGAAGCAGAAGTAAAAGCAGCTATTGAAGCAGCTATTGCTAACGGACCAGCTCTTGCAATGGTGAATTCTGAAAAAGGAATCACGAATCTTCACGTTCCTTCAGATGTAATTGTTGATGCTTCTATGCCAGCAATGATCAGAACTTCTGGACAAATGTGGAATACAGAAGGAAAACAACAAGATACTTTTGCAATCATTCCAGACCGTTGTTATGCTGGTGTTTACACAGCAACAATTGACGACTGTAAAAAGAATGGTGCTTTAAACCCAACAACAATGGGATCTGTTCCAAACGTTGGTTTGATGGCTCAAAAAGCAGAAGAATACGGATCTCATGACAAAACTTTCCAAGCGCCTGCAAACGGATCAATCCAAGTAGTTGATGCTAATGGAACTGTGTTAATGTCTCAAGTTGTTGAAACAGGAGATATTTTCAGAATGTGTCAAACAAAAGATGCTCCAATCCAAGACTGGGTTAAATTAGCGGTTACTAGAGCTCGTTTATCAGCTACACCTGCTATTTTCTGGTTGGATAACCAAAGAGCACACGATAGAGAAATCATCAAAAAAGTTGAAAAATACTTACCAAACTTTGATACAACTGGATTAGACATCCGCATCATGAACCCAGTAGATGCTACTTTATTCTCTTTAGAGCGCATCCGTCAAGGTTTAGATACAATTTCTGTAACAGGAAATGTATTGCGTGATTACTTAACAGACTTGTTCCCAATTTTAGAAGTTGGAACTTCTGCTAAAATGTTGTCAATCGTTCCATTGATGAACGGTGGTGGTTTGTTTGAAACAGGTGCTGGTGGATCTGCTCCAAAACACATTGAACAATTCATTGAAGAAGGTTACTTACGTTGGGATTCACTAGGAGAATTCTTAGCGTTGCAAGCATCTTTAGAGCATGTTGCTCAAACTCAAGGAAACGTTCAAGCTCAAGTTTTAGCTGATACTTTGGATGAAGCAAATGACAAATTCTTAGATACTGATAAATCACCAGGAAGAAAATTAGGAACTACTGACAACCGTGGTTCTCACTTCTACTTGGCAATGTATTGGGCTCAAGCTTTGGCTGCTCAAACAAAAGACGCTGAATTAGCTGCTAAATTTGCTCCAATCGCTGCAGAAATGACAGCTAAAGAAGAACAAATCGTTGCTGAATTAATCGCATCTCAAGGTAAAGCTCAAGCAATTGCTGGATACTACCAACCAGATAGAGAAGCTACTTTTGCTGCAATGCGTCCATCTCAAACTTTAAACAACATCATCAGCGCTATCTAATCGCTTTTGATTTCGTTATATTAAAACCCCGCCTCAAGCGGGGTTTTTTGTTTTTACCCCCCTTTTATTTAAATTTACCAGATGAAAACCATACACATTGCTTCAGTTGCCCTCTTTAATTCAAAAAATGAATTGTTGTTGGTGCGCAAAAAAGAATCCACATACTTTCAACTCACCGGTGGTAAACTTGAACCTCAAGAACTTCCCACACAAACGGTTGTCAGGGAAACATGGGAAGAAATTGGATTCCAAATTAATACAGAAGACCTTGTGTTCCTGAAAGAACACACCACCAAAGCAGTCAATGAAACCAATACCTTTGTTCACGGTACCATTTACACCCTCCATACAGGCAAGGAATTTGATCCCCAAATCGCTTCAGAAATAGCATCAGCAGCTTGGTTGAACGCAACCAATTACAAAACCTTCAAATGGGCACATCTTGCAGAAGAGGTCGTCCTCCCCTATTGCTTAACATTGTGGAACAAAAGATAAATTTATTTGTGTTTACGGACTAATTGAGGGCTAAATTTGGATATAATGAAATGGTTATTAGTAGTTTTAAAAGATTTAACGTTTCTTTGAACTTTCTATTAAACAACCTATACGCAAATGAGATATTTATTGTATTTGCCCCTACTTTTGCTCTGTACATTAGGTGTACAAGCACAGTCCAAATTCAACATCAGCGGTACCATCACAGATCAATCAAACAATGAAACACTCTCTGGGGTAACGCTTTATTTACAAGAACTTCAAGACGGAACCATGACCAATGAATACGGTTATTACACACTGAGTGTTCCCGCAGGTAAATATACCTTGCTAGTTCAATACCCCGGTTACGCAACCTTTTCAGAAACCATTACTGTCAATGGAAATATAAAGAAAAACATCTCCATCAGCGACAGCAATACCAGCCTGTCTGAGGTCATCATTGAAGCCAATTCCAAGAGAATTGCCATTGATAGACCAGAGATGAGTGTCAACAAATTGACCGCAGAAGAAATTAAGAAAATGCCAGTTGTACTTGGAGAACCAGACTTATTAAAATCCATCTTACAACTTCCTGGAGTAGTCAACTCTGGAGAGGGAAGTTCTGGATTTAACGTCAGAGGTGGCGCTTCAGATCAAAACTTAATTCTTCTTGATGAAGCAACCATTTACAATTCCTCCCACCTTTACGGTTTTTTCTCCGTTTTTAACAGCGACGCTATTAAGGACATGAAATTGTACAAAGGAGGCATCCCAGCCCGCTTTGGAGGTAGAGGTTCTTCCATATTGGAAATCCAACAAAAAAATGGAAATTCAAAAGACTTTGCCTTTAGTGGCGGTATTGGATTGCTGTCCAGTAGACTTTTGGCAGAAGGTCCCATCGTGAAAGACAAATCCTCTTTTATTATTGCAGGAAGATCATCTTATGCGCACCTATTTTTAAAGTTAGCAGACAATGACAACACGGCTTATTTCTATGATCTAAACGCCAAGTTCAACTACAATATCAACGACAATAACAAGGTGTATTTATCGGGATATTTTGGTAGAGATGTATTTAAATTCAACAGCATTTTTAAAAATAACTACGGAAACACCTTGGTCAATTTCAGGTGGAACCATTTGTTTAACGATCAATTGTTCAGCAATGCCACCTTGATATATTCAGATTATTACTATGGCTTGAACCTGAGTTTTGTTGGTTTTAATTGGGATTCCGGAATTGTAAACTACAATTTTAAATACGATTTCCAACACTACATCAACAGCGGACTTTCTTTAAAATACGGTTTCAACGGTATTTATTACGACTTTAATCCTGGAGTCATCACACCAGATTCTGAAAATTCTGGAATCAACTATTACAAAATAGCACACAAATATGCGGTTGAACCCGCAGTTTATGTGGAAGCAGAACAACGACTGAGTAAAAAGATAAATGTCAACTACGGGTTTAGGTATTCTACCTTTTTCAGATTGGGATCAGAAACCATCAATACCTATGACAACAATCAAGCGGTAGCCTATGACCCCTTGACAGAAACCTACACAAAAGGCACACCAACTGGTAGCCAAACTTTTGGCAAAGGTGATAAAATTTCAGATTTTGGATACATTGAGCCCCGCTTAGCAGTGACGTATGTGCTTGATGAAGATCAATCATTTAAGGGAAGTTACAACAGAATGGCGCAGTACATTCACTTAATTTCCAACACCACTTCAGCAACCCCACTTGATGTGTGGACGCCAAGTGGACCGTTCATTAAACCACAAATTGTCGATCAGGTTGCCCTTGGGTATTTCAGAAATTTCAACAATGACAATTACAGTTTGGAAGCTGAAACCTATTACAAAAAAGGAAAAAACAGATTGGATTATATTGACGGAGCAGACTTGATTGGTAATAGTGCTATTGAACAGGTACTCTTAAACGGCATTACCCGTTCATATGGTTTGGAATTGTTATTTAGAAAAAACAAAGGACGTTGGAACGGTTGGGTAGCATACACCTTGTCCAAAGCAGAGCAGAAAACCGCCGGAAGAACTCCTTTGGAAAAAGGGATAAACTATGGCGCCTGGTACAATACGGCTCAAGACAGAACACATGACATTTCAGTAGTTGCCAATTATGAATTGAATGCCAAATGGCAATTAAACGGTAACTTTATCGTGCAGTCTGGAAGACCAGCAACCTTTCCTGATGGACAATATCAATATTACGACCAAACCATTCCAAGTTATGACTTGAGAAACCAAGACCGTTTGCCAACATACCATCACTTGGATGTGTCTGCAACTTACACACCACAAAAAACCAATAAAAGATGGCAGGCAGAATGGGTGTTTGGTATCTATAATATATACAACAGAAAAAACGCTGCCTCTATAAACTTTAGAGAAAATGAAGATGTAAAAGGACAAAATGAAGCTGCACGTCTTTCCATTTTTGGTATCATTCCAAGTGTTTCATATAATTTTAAATTTTAATTATGAAGAAAATAATTGTTCTAATATTAATGACATTGGCATTTGCCAGTTGTGAAGATGTAGTTCAAATTGATCTAGATACTGCACCACCAAGATTGGTTGTTGAAGCAGACATTGCATGGGTAAAAGGAACAGATGGAGCTGTACAACAGATCAAACTCAGCAGTAGTACGGACTTTTATGCAACAGATGTGCCGCGCATATTAAATGCAACGGTATGGATTGAAGATGCAGATGCTAACAGATACGATTTTATACTGTCAGACAACCTGGGGACTTACCAATGTACCAATTTCAATCCCGTTGTGGACGGTAGGTATACCTTGTACATAAACCACGAAGACAATTTGTATACTGCCACAGATAAATTGTATAAAACGCCAGAAATTCAAGAAGTTGAACAAGAAGATGAAGCCGGATTTACCGGTGAAGACATACAGTTAAAATTCTATTTTCAAGATGATGCTGAACAAGAAAACAGCTATGTATTCAAATACAATCTGTTGGGGAAAAATTATTTTAAAGTTGCTGATGATGAATTTTTCAATGGCAATCAAATGTATTTTCTTATTTTAGATGAAGATATCAGAACCTCAGACACTATTGCTGTAAAGCTCAGTGGATGTTCAACAGCTAATTACAATTATCTAAACAAAATTTTGGAAGTATCCTCCAACTCAGGCAATCCATTTGCTGCACCAATCGGAGTGATTAGAGGAAATATCATTAACAACACAGATCCTAAAAATTTCCCTTTTGGATATTTTAGACTGTTTCAAGAAGAACAATTAAACTATATAGTGAGATAAAAAAAAAGGAGTGTCCACAACC
>JAGHSS010000014.1 GCA_018065745.1 Candidatus Neoflavobacterium equi
GTTAATAAATGTTAAAAGCCCATTTGAGTAAATGAGCTTTTAATATCTTTTTATTTGGATTTTCTTCTATTGCGTTCTGTAACAATCAAATTCAATTCTCTGGAAGTTTGTCCAGCAACTGAAGTATTTTCTTCAGCTCGTCTAACCAAATACGGAACAACATCTCTAACCGGTCCAAAAGGAAGGTATTTGGCAATGTTATATCCTTTGTCAGACAGGTTGTAACTCATATTGTCACTCATTCCATACAACTGACCAAACCAAATGTTGTTGGTGTTTTTAGGAATGTTTTTATCCTGCATATACTGCATCAAGGTGTAGGCGCTGTCTTCATTGTGGGTTCCTGCAAAAAGGTGCATGGTTTCCAAATGGTTCAACATAAACTGAATTCCTTTATTATAGTTTATGTCTGTAGCCTCTTTACTTTCACAAATTGGAGATTTGTATCCGCGTTCTTGTGCTCTCAAGTTTTCTTTTTCCATATAAGCACCACGAACTACTTTCATTCCAATGTGGAATCCGTCGCGTTGAGAAACGGCATATAATTTTTTCAAATAGTCCAAACGGTCCCAACGGTAAAATTGTGCAGTATTGAAGATGATGGCTTTTTCTTTGTTGTACAAACGCATCATGTCTTCACATAAATCATCGGCAGCATCTTGCATCCAGCTTTCTTCTGCGTCAACCAAAAGCATGACATCCTTTTTGTATGCTGTTTCACAAATGGTATGGAAGCGTTTAACCACAGCATCCCATTCCTTTTGCTCCTCAGCAGTCAATGTTTCTTTGGCTCCGACTTTTTCATACAAAGAGATTTTACCAATTCCCGTTGGTTTAAAAACCGCAAAAGGAATCGCCTCGCGCTCTTTGGCAAACTCAATAGTTTTGATCGTCATGCGCACTGCAGCATCAAACTGAGCGTCGTCTTCCTTTCCTTCAACAGAGTAGTCCAAAACGCTAGATACTTTTTTAGTATACATTTGGTCAACCACTTTCAAGCAGTCTGTTTCACTCACACCACCACAAAAATGGTCGAATATGGTAAACTTAATTATAGATTCTACAGGTAAATGTAGTTTAAGTGCAAAATTTGTAAGCGAGGTTCCCAATTTAACCAAGGGAGCACTTTGAATCATTTTAAATAAAAAGTAGGCACGATTCAATTCTGTGTCACTTTTCAATTCAAATGCTTTTTGTGTGTTGTTAAAGATCTTTTCCATTGTGAGTTAAAAATTCTTTGGCAAAGATATTTAAGAGTTGCTAATTTATTGATATTTTTTGCATTATTTTGTTCAAAATAAATAGAACGTAGCATGAACGAAATTAGCAGTAACAACCACTCTGTTTTTTTTAATGAAGCAGGATATCCTTATTTGGCACAACTTTTAACTCCAGCAGCATACTCAAAACTGTTTATTCTGGTGGACACCAATACATATACCCACTGTTTACCCTCATTTTTAGCGCAATTGGCAACAGACGTTCCCTTTGAAATTATTGAGTTTGAAGCAGGGGAGTCCAACAAAAATTTAGAGACCTGTATGCACATCTGGCAGGCGATGACAGAGCTCAACGGCGACAGAAAAAGTGCCGTCATCAACCTTGGTGGTGGCGTGGTTACAGATCTTGGAGGTTTCATTGCCTCTACATTTAAAAGAGGTATTGATTACATCAACGTTCCAACAACCCTACTTGCTATGGTTGACGCCTCAGTTGGCGGGAAGAACGGCATTGATTTGGGACATTTAAAAAACCAGATTGGTACCATAACCAATCCAAAAGCAGTGTTCATCAACACCCAATTTTTAGAAACCTTGCCTCAATTGGAAATGCGTTCTGGATTGGCAGAGATGTTGAAACACGGTTTGATCTTGGACAGAGACTACTGGAACCAATTCAAAGATTTGAGTCAGTTGACCACAGATGATTTGGATCTCCTTATATATAAGTCTGTAGTTTTAAAAAACAATGTCGTTACAGAAGACCAAACAGAGACCGGCATCAGAAAAGCGCTCAACTTTGGACACACCTTAGGGCATGCCATTGAAAGCCACTGTATGATTTCTGAACACCTGCCAACCTTATTGCACGGAGAAGCGGTTGCTATTGGTATGTTGTTGGAAAGTTATATTTCTTTAGAAATGAATCTTTTAACGATTGAAGAATATACGGAGATTAAAAACGTGCTTTTAGGGATGTATGAATTCCCCGAATTTACAGCAGATGACATCCAAAACATCACAGATTTATTGATCTATGATAAGAAAAATGAATTTGGCATAATTCAATTCTGTTTGTTAAACGGGATTGGCGACGTCAAAATTAACCAGCAAGTGGATAATAAACTGATTTTCAAAGCGTTCAAAGATTATAAAAAATAGGATTTTTTAATATAATTCTTTGCAATTAACCGCTTTTTATTTTTTACATTTGCGCCCGAATGAAGATAGAATACTATATATATA
>JAGHSS010000033.1 GCA_018065745.1 Candidatus Neoflavobacterium equi
GTTCAAGGGTAGAATAGCGGTCTCCAAAACCGTTGATGGGGGTTCGAATCCCTCCACCCGTGCAGAAAACCACAAGGATTTTTATTCTTGTGGTTTTTTTCTGTCCTTTACTTTACTGTTGGAAAAACTTATAAAAACTAAATCCCTCAACCTCAACAAGGTATCTAAAAACACTAAAAAACACCAAAAAATAGGCTGCTATAATTTGGTAAATTGGTTGTAATCCCTATATTTGCATCACATTTGAAACGGGTGTAGTTCAAGGGTAGAATAGCGGTCTCCAAAACCGTTGATGGGGGTTCGAATCCCTCCACCCGTGCTGAAAACCACGAGCATAATTTTATGTTCGTGGTTTTTTTTTGCCTTGCGTTAGGGATGGAAGCGGCATCCTTTTGACTGGCGCTAGCCAGGGAAAAGATACAGCGGACAGCCCGACCTTTAAAAATGGGCGCAGCGGCAGCGGAGAACTTTTTTAAGGTAACGCCCAAATTATAACAACCTCATCTATACAATTTTTGCACAAAAAAAAACAGCACCATAATGATGCTGTTTCTGTATTTAAAAGGCGAATCCAAATCCTCCAGTAATTCTTCCTCCATCTTGACTGCTAAAGTAGCCTACGTGTCCGGTAATGGTGTCCATTGCGCTGAGCCAGATGCCCACTCCGTATGAGGAGTACCATTTGTCGCTTTGTTCGCCTTTGTACCACACGCGGCCCAAATCATATCCAACCAAGGCGCCATATTGCATTGGTGCGATGCTGCGCTTGATGGTTCCAATGTTCCAACGGATGTCTGAACTCTGAAGGAAACTCTGATCACCAACAAATCGCTCTCTTCTAAATCCCCTCAAATCCTGATCTCCACCCAAGGTTGCTCCCTGGAAAAAATCATAGTTTTGATTGAAAATCTTCTTGTATTTAGACATGGTTGCAAATACCAATTTCTCGCGTCTGTCAATTGGATGATTGAAATTGACGCTGGAATTTAAATAGGCAAAATTGCGTTTTGTATCGTCCAAATTCAATGTCCAACCGGATTCAAACTTAAATCCAAACCCCAATGTCGGGTGGGCTGGTAGGTTGTAATTTTCAAACTCAAAAGTGAATTTTGGAGTTAAAAACTGTTGTTCATCAAATAAACGCTCTTGAATATTGACATCTTGAGTTATAAATCTATCTGGTGTATCTGAAACTTTCAAACTCTTTGCATCCAAGGCAAATCCAACCACTACTCCACCATACGTATGCAGCTTGTAAGAAGGCTGCACCTGAATGGTCTGCATCCTCACGCGGTAATAATTTGAACGGTCCTTGAGGTTGTTGACCGTCTCATTTCCAAATCCAAAATAGTTCTGAGCAAAATTTGGACTGGTGAAACGCGCATCCACCTGGAACCTCCAATTGTTACCCGCATTTGGGAAAATCCCCTTGTATGCAAAATCTGCGCCGTGGGTTCTAAATGAATACGTACCGGTCAAGGTGTGCTGCTGCGAAAACGGATTCAAATTGAAATTGTTAATCTTTAAATTGGCACTTAATCCCAATTTTAACCCGTCGTCTGGATTGTAACCTAACTGTGGTAAAACCGTCAAAATATTTATAGGCGACTTCTCATAATCATACAAATTCAAATCGTATTTATCATTGAAGAACACATTTGATGTTCCACCACCATCTAGATTTGACTTTTTAGATTCATGGTCGTAAATACGAACGTTCTTTCTGTTGGCAATGGTGTATGTATCCTTGTTCAACCCACCAATCATGCGCAATTTGATCGCGGTGTTTTTACTGCCAGTGACTTCAAAAACATCGTCGTCATCCAATCCATAAACCCAAATCTCTTTGGTGATCTTGGCATCGTACACCCTGTTGAATTGCAGCTCTAAAGAATCTTTCTTAATTCTGTAAAAACTCAAGCTTACATTTCCGTCGTGCAAACGCTCCATCAAAAACTTATCTTTTTTATCTGTTCCTGCAATTACAACTGTTTTCTGTAACCTATCGTAATATTTTAAAGCGTATTCCTGCAAATGATCTCTGCGGTAACGCATGATGTCTTTGACCTCTTCCGTTGTTTGATCTTGTACTTCTTTTGGCAGTTTTAAAAAGGCCTGATCAATAACCTCATCAGTGATGATTTCCTTAATTTCCCTTGCCTGAGCCTCCCAATCTGAAGCGCTCAAACGGTGTAAAAATTTGACGTCCATCGGGAAAGCAGTTTTATTGATCCAACGCGGATGTGCAAATTTCTTTTTGTAAGATTGCATGTGACGCATTGGTGGAATCTTCTTTAAAAGGGATAGTACCGCACCGTCAATTTTGGCAAATGCCTGATCTCTGTCTCTGGGAATGGGCTGATAAGTAATGCTGTCGCCCTTGGCAAATTCTGACCAACGCCATTGATCACCGTGTCTGTCCCAATCACCAACCAACATATCAAAAAGTCTGGCTTTTAAATAGGCTTTTTGGTCAACTTGATACTTTTCATCCTTCTTTAAATTATCCATCAAATCTGGTGTAGAGATGATATCCTGAGGATTACCAAAACTTTTCACAGCCGTCTGTGATTTTGACGGACGCTCTTCCACCATGTACAATTCATTCCCAAACTCCAGGTTGTAATTCCCTAATGCCGGCTGTCTTGGCACGTAATACAACTTGGGATTGGTATGTAAAATACCCAATTTACTTGTAAACTCATCCAATATAAATGGTGTAAAAGGATGGGATGTAGTATAAAAATCATAGATGAAGGTCTCTGCATATGTTCCCTTGACATCTTCTTCAATAGCCTGCTCTTTAAAAAGCGCCTTTTGTACAAATTTTGGCGCACTTTTCTTAATCCCTCGCATGGAGTATTCTTTGCCTTCTCCATTCTCCAATCTCAAGGACATGGTCTGGGTTCCCCCTCCAGAAATTAGAGGTTTTAAACCGCCAAAATCCTTCTGCATGAATAAATTAGGGGCTTGAATTGACGTGGCATAATACTTTCTGTAGTGTTCTCCCCAAAGAAAGCGATATACTTTACCCTTATCTGTCCATTCTTTTGGATACACTGTTGCCCCTGTCGTTGCCTGATATTGCCTTTTAAAGTTGAATTTGTAATTTGGAAAAGCTTCCAACACCTTTCTGGAAAACAATTTCTCCTTGCCATTTTTTTCTGTGCTGTAATAAGTAATCCAAGTTTCGCCGCTTTTGTAAACATCCAAAACAGAATACCCAACATCTCCAGAAGTAAAACTCACAGGCTGCGTTGGTCTTCCCGGATCTTTCTTTGAACCGGAACCACTGATGATTTGCTTCACTCCCTCACGCTCAATATACTGCATATTGTGGTCGTGACCGGAAACTACAACAACATTATCTTTTGATTGTATCGCCGTTTTAATACGGTTGACCAAGGTTACATAATGTTTGTATTGCAAATCTTGATTGATCATTCCTGAGGTCTTTCTTACATACTGTCCCACGGTCCCGATTACTGGCAATGGAATGTTTTTGTACGGAAGGAGGTGATCCTTTATAGAAATTTTACCGCCGTGTTCCCCATCTGAAAAAAGAGGATGGTGCATGGCAACCACAATGGTTTTGTTTTGGTATTTGTTGATCAATGAATTGAATTCTTCAAAGAAATCTTCTCTGGTCTTTATATCACATCCATCGTTTATGTGGGGATGGTTGTCCCAGTTTTCTATATACCATTGGGTGTCCAAGGTGATCATCACCAATTGGTCTGTCAATTCAATCTTGTCAATCCCGCATCCCTGCTTTGGAAAGAACGATTTTTTATCACCCAACAACGTTTCTACACGTTCATTTTGTGCTACAACGCCATCAAAGCCACTGTACCAATCGTGATTTCCCGCAATAAACAATGTTTTGCCTGGGAATTTCTTTCCCATTTCAATCAATTCATCCAATTTTGCTTCAGCTTCAGCACGGTTAGGACTCCCTTCCTTGGGCAATCCCTTTGGATACACATTATCTCCCAAAAACAACAAGGTTGACTTTTTGGAAACACCAGAAAAATCAGACTTTAAAATGGATAAATTTTGCTTTGCAAGTGGAAATTCGGGCTCACCAGCGTCACCAACAAGAAAAATTTGTTGAATTAACTCTGCTTCTTTGCCCTTATTTTCTTCTATAGGATTAACAATATCTTTCCCATATCTCGTTTTATATGTTGCACATGAACCCATTATGGATGTTGTGACAACAAGTACAGATAGTTTAAAAAATCTTTGCGTGGCATGGGATTCTAAAACAAATAATTTCATAACTTAGATTTAGTTAATTTGCGCATATGGACATTCTAAATAAAGTGGAAGATTATATATATAACCTTCACAAATATACATTACCAGATCAATACAGTTACCACAATTACAACCATACTTTAAAGGTTGTTTATGCTGTTAAAGAAATCATAAAAGGTGAAGTCATCAATACTAACGATGCGCAATTGTTAATATTGTCTTGCTGGTTCCACGATGCAGGATATATTAATGGATGTCTTGACCACGAAATTCGCGGTGCAAATTTAGCTGAAGAATTCTTACAAAAAGAAGATTTTCCGAAAGAAAAAATCGAAACCATAAAAAGTTTGATTTTGGCTACCCAGCTGGATTATGAACCACAGACGCATTTGGAAAAATGTATTAAAGATGCAGATTTTAGTCATCTTGCTTCAGACAATTATGCCATGTATGCGGAATTACTGAGACAGGAAATTACAAAATGTCAAGATGTGGAATTTAGCGATTTGGAATGGTATCAGAAAAACTTGGACTTGATGGTCAACAAGCACAGGTATTATACAGATTATGCCAAAGAGAATTGGCAGCCGTTAAAAGAGGCGAATATTCTGGATACCTTGAAGAAAATCAAGAAAATTGAAGATGAAAACATCAAAGATTCCAAAGAATTTCTAAAAAAGAAAAAGTTAGAAAAAGCAGACAGACCGGAACGTGGTATTGACACGATGTTCAGAGTTACCCTGAGCAATCACACCCGTCTGAGTGATATTGCTGACAGCAAAGCCAATATTTTATTGTCTGTAAATGCCATCATCATTTCTGTAGTCTTGACTGCACTTATCCCAAAGTTGGACACCGCACGCAATATGCATCTGATATACCCAACGTTTATCTTGTTGATATCAAGCGTTGTTACCATCATCTTTGCCATTATGTCCACCAAACCAAAAATCACGAGTGGTACCTTTACAAGAGAGGACATCAACAACAAAAAAGTGAACCTGTTGTTTTTTGGAAACTTTTACAAAGTGCAAGAAGAGGAATACCTATGGGCCATCAATGAAATGATGAAAGACGGTGATTACCTCTACAACACCATGATCAAAGATTTGTATTACCTTGGATTGGTATTGAATAAAAAATACAGATTATTGCGCATCACCTACACCCTATTCACCATAGGTTTAGTAGCGTCCGTTTTGGCGTTCATGATTGCATTCATCTCCAACAGATATTAAAACATACACATAACCCCCCCCCCCAACTCCAAAACAGAGGGGGGGTTTTATTTTATTCAACCATTCCTTTTAAAAAGGTATGTTATTT
>JAGHSS010000067.1 GCA_018065745.1 Candidatus Neoflavobacterium equi
TTAATTTACTAAAATTATTTATTATGCAAAAAGTAATACTTTATGTAGTGGTCACTTTATGCGCTGTTTTTAACAGTGTTAAAGCGCAAACACCTTTGCAACTAGAGGTGGAAAAAAATGTAAAAAAAATAGAAGATAACGCCACCAATCAACGGGAAAAATTAAAGTCACAGGTTGAGATTTGGCAATCAAAAAAAGATTTAGGCATCATTTCAGAGGAGGCTTTGCGTTTTAAAAAAGATTCTATGAGTGCAGTAACTGCTAAAAATATAGAAGATTTCACAGCTTCAGAATTGGACCAGCTAACAGAGCATATACGCGTTGGTGTTCAGTCAATTTTAGAATACAAAGAACGCAGTACGTTTGAAGTGACAACCAAAGGTGTCGCATATACTTCAAAGGAGGGCAAGCGCAACAACAGATTGCGAATTGTATATACAGAAAACGGAGAAAAGAAAATTTGTTATTCAGAGGCTAGAACCACGTCACAATTTGTTTTTGCCATTGGTGTGGACAATCTGATGACAGATAACAAACTGGCTGGCTCTGATTACAAATACATGGGCTCAAAATTTGTTGAGCTAGGAACCACTTTCAATACCAGATTGTCTAAAGAAAATAGCCTGCTTCATTTTAAGTATGGATTATCCTTTGCCTTTCACAAATTAAAACCAACAGATAACCGATATTTAGTAAGTCAAAATCAGCAAACAACTTTAGAGACGTTTGATCTGCACCTAAAAAATTCCAAGTTCAGAATGGTCAATATAGAAATTCCATTGCATTTGGAATTTGATTTTACAAAACCCATACAAATTCCAGATTCAGATAAAAAAATAGTTCAATCACACAAAGCGTTACGCTTTGGAATCGGAGGTTTTGTAGGTGCTAATATTTCAGATGTTCAAAAATTACAATATGTAGATAACGGTAGGGATGTAAAACAAAAAATTTATGATGATCCAAATGTTACACCATTCGTCTATGGATTGAGTACATACATTGGTTACAAGGAAGCAAGTTTATATCTCAAATACAATTTAAATGAGGTTTTCAAACACAATGAAGTGAAACAAAACTTTGTGTCGTTAGGATTGCGATATGATTTCAATTAGTTTTTTAAGTTAGGAAAAGAAAAGGACATGCATTATGTCCTTTTCTTTTTTGTGCAAAGTGAGGGAACGTTTGTATCTTTGTCAAAATTCAGATTCATGATCAGTAGTAGTACCATAGATAAAGTTTTTGAAGCCACCAGGGTAGAAGAAGTGATTGGTGATTTTGTCGTTTTAAAACGCGCAGGAAGTAATTTAAAAGGGTTGAGTCCATTCTCTCAAGAAAAGTCTCCATCCTTCATGGTTTCTCCTGTCAAACAGATATGGAAAGATTTCAGTTCCAGCAAGGGGGGAAATGCCATTACCTTTTTGATGGAGCACGAGCACTTTACATACCCAGAAGCCATCAGATATTTAGCTAGAAAGTACAGCATTGAAATTGAAGAGACAGAACAGTCTTCAGAAGAACAAGAGGCGTCAAATGAAAAAGAGAGTATGTATTTGGTGTCAGAATATGCCAATACTTATTTTCAGAACATCCTTTGGAGAGATGAAAACGGTAGGGCCATAGCGCATTCTTATTTTAAAGAGCGTGGCTTTACAGATGACACCATCAAAAAGTTTGGTTTGGGGTATTCTCCAGACGCTTGGGATGCCTTTACCAATGAAGCTTTAGGCAAAGGGTATAAATTGGATTTCTTAGATAAAACGGGATTGACCATTGTCAAAGAAGACAAGAAGTTTGACCGTTTCAAAGGCCGTGTGATGTTCCCAATTTTGAGCATGTCCGGACGTGTTTTGGGATTTGGAGGTAGGATTTTAACCAATGATAAAAAGGCGGCAAAATATCTAAACTCACCAGAAACACCCATATACCACAAGAGTAAGGTTTTGTATGGAATTTTCCAGGCAAAGCAATCCATTGCCAAGGAAGACAATTGTTATTTGGTAGAAGGATATACAGACGTGATCCAATTCAGTCAGTCCGGTATTGAAAATGTAGTGGCGTCTTCAGGTACCGCATTGACGCCAGATCAAATCAGGTTGATCAACCGTTTGACCAAAAACATTACCGTTTTATATGACGGTGATGCCGCAGGATTGCGCGCTTCTATCAGAGGTATTGACTTGATATTGGAAGAAGGCATGAATGTGCGTGTGTGTACCTTTCCTGACGGGGAAGATCCAGACAGTTTTGCCAAAAAGAGTTCTTTTGAAGATCTGAAGCATTATTTAGAAAACAACACCCAAGACTTTATACAGTTCAAGGCTTCTTTATTAATGAAGGAAGCCAAAAATGACCCCATTAAAAAAGCAGAGCTGATACATGATATGGTGGTCAGTATTTCCAAGATTCCTGAAATGATCAAGAGAGAGGTGTATGTACAGGAATGTGCCCGCATCATGGATATTTCAGAGCAGGTGATCTACAGTACGCTCGCGCAGTTGGGGAAAAAGGAAATTGCCAAAGCTGACAAAGAGTTTAAAAAGGAACAACAACAAAAAGTATTTGAAGTTGTTAAACCAGAAACTCAAGAAGATCAAGCACAGGTTAAAGAGGCTATTTTATATGAGTTTGAGCGCAAAATCATAGAGATCTTGCTCTTGTATGGAAATGCGGTGGAAGAATTCCAGGATGAGGTAATTACCACCAATGAAGACGGTGAAGTAATAACCAAAACGGAATTGTTCCATTACAAAATCTTTCACAAAATCTACATGTGTTTACATGAGGATGAAATTGACTTTGCCAATGATTCGTTTAAAGAAATATATGCTGATTTAATCCATTATTACTTCAACAATGAGACTTTTGAAATAGAAAAATTCTTGATGAGTTTGTCTATTGAGAAAGCACAAATGGTCAGTAGTATTTTAATGGATGATGAAATTTATGTCATGCATAAATGGGATGAGCAAGACATTGTAGTTAAGCAAAAAGACCAATCCATTGCGCAATACACCATGGAAACCATCATGTCCTTGCGTTGGTATTGGGTAGATAAAAAAATAAATGATTTAAAAAACTCCTTGTCCAATGACCCTGCAGTAGATAATAGTGAGATACTCGCAGATGTCATTGATTACTATAAATTGGTAGGAGGATTTTCAGGTAAATTAGGACGCGTGATGTCTAGATATAGTGTTTAATTCACTATTTCTAGATTTCTCGCCTTGTCAATAAGATCCACTAAATTGGTCACGTGCAATTTGGTCAACAATCTCAACTTGTACGTGCTGATTGTTTTTTCATTTAAGTGAAGCAATTCTGCAATTTCTTTGTTTTTCTTACCCTCGCTTAAATAGCGCAACACTTCAATTTCTCTTGAAGACAATTTGCGGTGCATGCGTTCTGCTTTTTTACCCTTGCTGTTTAGTTCAATTTGCTTTTTGATCAAATCACTAAACACCAATTTTTTGTCGTAAACCTTGTTTATCGCGTCTTCCAAAACTTGAAGTTTGTCCTTTTTTTGAACATAACCCATCACTCCAGATTTAAAGGAGTTGAATGCATATATTTGTTCTGCAAGATTGGTGAAGACTAAAAATTGAGTATTGGTATATTCTTGAACAATAGATTTCAAATAATTAATTGACGTCAAGCCGTCCAATTCAAGATCAATAATGACAATATCAACTGGTTTTTTACCCAGTACATCATCTAATTGTTCCAAATTGTATACATTTTGTGTAATTACAATAGAATCATTCTTTTTGAAGTAAGATTCCAGCCCATAATGAGTTACAGGCTGGTTATCAGCTAAACACAATTTTATCATCTGTATGAGATTTACGATTAAAACAAATTCATATTGATGTTATAACGAGGTGTAAACTGAAATATTGTAATATTTTATTTTAAATTTTTAGGTATTTCGCAAATTGGAATCGGATTTACTTTGTGTTTATTAATTCTATTCAATCGGGAATAAATTTCAAAGACTTCCTGAGCTCTTCCGGTAAAATCGCTGCTTGTTTTACCTGCTTCAGCAGCAGTCATTGCAGCTTCCAATTCATCATAGCTTGCACCAAGTTGATCTTCATCCGTTCTGTCGTCACCAAATAATCCATCTGTAGGTTTAGCAATGATAATGCTTGCTGGTACCTGTAAGTAAGCAGCCAATAGGCGCACTTCAGATTTCATCAAATCAGCAATTGGGCTGATGTCCACTCCACCATCTCCATATTTAGTAAAGAAACCAACGCCAAAGTCTTCCACTTTATTTCCAGTTCCAGCAACCAAGTAGCTGTTAATTCCAGCGTGGAAATACAGAGAAGTCATGCGCAAACGCGCTCTTGTATTTGCCAAAGTCAAGTTCAATTTAGCCTCGTCCTCAATTTCTGGATGTTGTGAAGCAAACTCATCATATACAGGAGTTAAATCACTGATCACACTGCTGACGTTTTCAAACGTGTGTTTTAAAAAGGCAATGTGTTCTTTTCCTCTTGATACCTGATTGCTCGCTTGGTGAATGGGCATTTCAACACAAAGTGTAGGTAAGCCTGTTTGCGCGCATAGTGTTGAGGTAACTGCAGAATCAATGCCTCCAGAAATACCCACTACAAATCCCTTAACTCCAGCTTTTGTGGCATAGTCTTTAAGCCACTCCACAATGTGTAAATTAATTTTATCTGCTTGAAATGATGTATGATTCATATTGATTTTATATAATTTTAAGGTTAGGAAATGTATATTTGCATTCCATTATAC
>JAGHSS010000181.1 GCA_018065745.1 Candidatus Neoflavobacterium equi
TTCCACTACTTGTTATTTTTATTTTGATTGGATTTAGAGTTAACCAACCGGATTTTGATTCTCCTAAACCTGTCATTCTTATAAAGTCATCATCTGTAACTGTGGTAGATTTATGTTTTCTGAACATATAATCTTTATTAGCTGTTTTCTGAACTCTATACAAATGCTCTGTGACCACGTCATAATCCAAGTCGTCCCAATTGAGATCTTCTTCTTTTAGACCAAGCAAAAACATATCGTTTTTGTGAAGTGTAGTAACGATCTTTTGACCATCTTCTGGGAGCATATAAGTGGGCATGCCGTTTCTCTTGCGTTCAACCACGGTCCAAAAGGTGATTACATCTTCTCTTAAAATACCTTTGTGGTCTTTGTAAATCAACACATGGTGGTTATTCATTGGATTCACCCACTGGTTGAGGTTGTCTTTCAGTGCTTCTGCACCGCCAATATTCTCTTTCATGCGCACTTTTAAAATGGGAACGGGTGCTCCATTTTTGTTGGGTAAAAAGAGCTGTGGCTTCTTGATGCCGTTTTCATCAACCGTGAAAAATGTTTGGGCTGGAATGTTGCCTTTTACAAAACCACCCAATTCGTGAATTCTTTTGTAAATGATTTTTTTGATGCTTTCATCTACAATTTTTTCCAAATGCTTTTCAGTGGTTAATCCGTCAATGGATTTTCTGATGTGAAAAGCCGTTTCTCCATGAACTGTACGCTTGCCATAGACACTTTCTTTGTGAAGCTGTCCTCTGGCTGCAACGCCTAAATTCTTATAGGTCTGTCCATTTTTTTCTACCGTATGGGTGCGCACGGTGATGATATTTTTGGCTCTTTTGTGGGAAATTAATATTTTGTCAATCGCCTTCTCAGCATCAAAGCGGAAGGTTTCCCAAGGCATGGGAAAGTTTCTGGTTTCATAACTTCTGTTGTGGCGGTTCCATTTGGACAACTCTTGTAAATAGCTGGTTTTCCCACAAGCCATAACCAAGGCATCCACGGCATGGTGGCGGTGGTCTTCTCTGGTTTTGGCATTGGCGTCATTCAAGACGGTGTTTAACGCCCACTTCTGTCTCAAAATGGCCGTCATTTGCCCAGGTGAAACCATTACTTTAGAACATATTTGTGTCAAATAGTTTTTGGCCTCTTTAGAGATGTAACGGGTGTCATT
This sequence comes from Candidatus Neoflavobacterium equi, assembly GCA_018065745.1. Lineage (GTDB taxonomy): Bacteria > Bacteroidota > Bacteroidia > Flavobacteriales > Flavobacteriaceae > Flavobacterium > Flavobacterium equi. The sequence goes on from JAGHSS010000181.1 coordinate 1,169, forward strand.
GAGTTGTCTGGATGAAAAATCGTCGTCAAACTTCACTTGTACAAAACGTTTGAACTTTTGGTAGGCGTTGGGATATTTAGCGCTGTCTGAAAACAGTTTCAAGGCGCGCTCCTTGCGGGCGCTCCAATCCATGGCGTCCTGTCCATAAAATTCAAATGGGGTTTTGTCTCCTTTGCGTCTGTTTTCATCAGCATAGCACAGGGTTTTATTGCTGAAACTGTCATTCAAAGAACGGCTCCACGGGTGGATGTGTTCAATTTGAATTTCTCCAGTAAAGAGTTTGGATATGGAAATGGTTTTGCCTGTGTAAGGGCAGGTTTCCTTACACTCTTCCCACAATTTGTATTTGAGTATGTTGTCGTGAGTGACGCGTGTATATTTTTCAACTTCCATTTTTACACGGTCATTTTCTCTTTCCAGCCTTTTGTTGTCTCTTCTGATTTTACTTCGCTGCGATTTTGAAATTTTAAGATCTCGTGCCATCTCCACCTTGATTTCATCAATGCTGCCAAAAGTTTCTAACAGCTCATTGACCAATTTGCGCAGCTCAAAAAGTGCGGTAATCACAATGGGATTTTTGATGGATTGAATGGCTTTGTCTGCCTCCTTGCCCACGGGTAATCGCTCCAATAATACCCCGCTGTCAATGGTAGCAGAGTGGTGGTAGAGTTTTTTAAAATGTGTGGGTGTCAAGTCAAATTCATTGGATAATAATGCTTTGATGGTTTCAATAAAACCTCCAGAAATCTTGGATCTGACAATCCCTTCCACATTGTCCATAAACTCCAATTGAGCCGCATTTTCTTTAGCGCTGCTGTTTTGCCATTGGTTGCCAAAAGCATTCTTGATGCCCGCCATAACAACGGCCACATCATAAGTATACCCTTGTTGTAAGTATGGCAGGATGTTGTTGATGGCTTTTCTGCTCAAACTGGCATAGCCTTCTTTGACATTAAATTTGGAAATAGCTTTGGCTTGTTCTGCTGTAAAATTCCAATTTTTTAAAGCATATTCTTCCAAGTTGGATTTACCGTCAAAGAAATAAATGGCATGCCAAATGTCCTCCTGTTGTTTTTCAGAAAGGTCAAACCATTTTTTGCCAAAATATTTTTTGTTTGCAAGATTGGAGATGGTGTAGGTTCCCACAATCTTGTCGTCATCTTTGTAGTTAAATTTAAATTCAGGTCCCTCTTTGCCAATGGCTTTTCTCAATTTTTTAAAATCCGTTTTTTCTGCCAGCATCAGGACGTCCAACATCTTTTGGCGTTCTTCAGCTGTAATTTTAGAGCCATTGTATTCCACAGTGTTTACCCATTGGTTGATTCTGAACAACTCAAATGGAATGGAACTTAACGGAGCTTTGGTTTTGTTGGGCTCAAAAGTACAGTGTCCCACCAGGTGTTTTTGTGATTTTAGAGGTCTTTGGAAAAAGAGGATACCGTCTTCCTTATAGCCGTCACTTTTTCTTCCTCCAAATAAGGTTTTTAGTTCCTCATTCCACTGTGGGTTGAGTTGTGCTTGTTTGGACCAGATCTGTTCAAATTCATCCACATACATTTTGCGCGTGGTGTATCTGTTTCTGATGCGCTCCAAACCATTGACAAAAGGTTCAAAATCTTTGGGTGCAATTTCATATAAATAAGCTCCTAGGGTTTTGCCTTCTATGCTTTCCAGGGTGTCGTCAATACCAATTTTACCTTCTTTAGGTTTGCCCTTAAAGATGGCACCGTCATCAGTACCGCCTTTCCTGCTGTTGCTTAAAAAGCCGCGTCTCTGGATGAGGTGGTATAAAATTCTACCCATTTCTTCCATGGTCAAAGCTTCAGACAAGGCTTTATTTCTCAGTTCATAGGGATTTAATGCAAACCAAGAGGCTAGTTGTTGAGACGGAAAGGATTTTGTTGCCTTCCAATCTTCAAAATCTTTTGGTTGTAGCGGACACATTTGGTGTTCAGCTAATTTTTGTAGTAGCAATTTTTTTCGCAATCTTCTTCTAAAAAATTGCCTGCGCACTCCACGTGCACCCGTTCTGCTGGCGTTTTTAGAGATTTCACCGTCACCGTCCCCTAAATTTTCTACTCCCATAGGGAAAATTCGGGTACCGATACCTACAATTTTTTGATCTATATCATCTACTAAAGCCCAGCCAATGCTGTTGGTGCCTAAATCTAAACCTAATATTCTTGCCATATCTACTGCTTTTTAACAATTGCGGAAGATAAACAAAAAAAAATTTTGAATTTTACGGTTTCCCGTTATGCTATGTACTTTTTTTTGTTTTTATTTGTAACAGATTAAAATTTCTAATCTTTAATCTTATCACAATAAGGC
>JAGHSS010000161.1 GCA_018065745.1 Candidatus Neoflavobacterium equi
CTTTAAAATATATATCATGACGTTATCACAACTTCTTACAAATACAATTCAAAATGCTGTCAAAGAACTATTTGGTGTGGCACTCGATAAGGTAGAATTTCAAGCTACTCGTAAAGAATTTGAGGGGGATATCACGGTGGTTATTTTCCCACTTTTAAAAATGCTTAAAGGGAATCCTGTTGAATTAGGAAATAAAATAGGAAACTATTTGGTGGAAAATGTAGCTGAGGTTTCTCGTTTTAATGTGGTATCTGGTTTCTTGAATATTGTAGTTTCAGATACTTATTATGTGAACTTTTTTAATGAAATTAAAAAAGAAGAACGTTACGGCTTTGTAACGCCTAATCCAGATGAAACGGCTGTGATGGTGGAATACTCTTCACCAAACACCAACAAGCCTTTGCACTTGGGACACGTTAGAAATAACTTGTTGGGATATGCTGTAGCTGAAATTATCAAAGCTTCAGGTAAAAAAGTATACAAAACTCAGGTTATCAATGACCGTGGGATCCACATATGTAAATCCATGTTGGCTTGGCAACGCTATGGCAACGGAGCAACACCTGAATCTACAGGTAAAAAAGGAGATAAATTAGTAGGTGATTTTTACGTTGCTTTTGACAAAGAGTACAAAAAGGAAATCACTGCATTGATGGACTCAGGAATGAGTGAAGATGACGCTAAAAAAGAAGCGCCAATTTTCAAAGAAGCCAAACAGATGTTGGTTGATTGGGAAGCTGGTAAACCAGAAGTTATTGCTTTGTGGAAAACCATGAATCAATGGGTTTATGACGGTTTTGCGTCAACATATAAAAACTTAGGTGTTGATTTTGACAGCAACTATTTTGAAAGTAATACCTACCTTTTGGGTAAAGACGTTGTGGAAGAAGGCATCCAAAAAGGAGTGTTTTACCGCAAAGAAGATGGATCTGTATGGATTGATCTTACCCCAGATGGATTGGATGAAAAATTAGTTTTGCGTTCTGACGGTACGTCTGTATACATGACTCAGGATATTGGAACGGCAATTCAAAGAATTAAAGATTTCCCTGATGTTGGAGGTTTGGTTTATACAGTAGGTAATGAACAAGACTACCACTTCAAGGTGTTGTTCTTAATCTTGAAAAAATTAGGTTTTGAATGGGCTGACCATTTATACCACCTGTCTTACGGAATGGTAGATTTACCTTCTGGAAAAATGAAATCTCGTGAGGGAACAGTTGTTGATGCTGATGATTTGATGAAAGAGATGACAGATACAGCCAAACAAATTTCTGAAGACTTAGGTAAATTGGAAGGGTATTCTCAAGAAGATAAAGACGCTTTGTATGAAACCATTGGTTTGGGAGCTTTGAAATACTACATTTTGAAAGTAGATCCTAAAAAACGCATCTTGTTTAACCCAGAAGAGTCTGTTGACTTTGCAGGGAATACAGGACCGTTCATACAGTATGCTCACGCGCGTATTCAGTCTATTTTGAGAAAGACAGATTTTGATATCTCTCAGGACATCCAAATGCCATTGCATGAAAAAGAAAAAGAATTGATCAAGCAAATTGCATTATTCCCAGGAGTAATTCAGGATGCCGCTAAAAATCACAGTCCAGCATTGGTTGCTAACTACACTTATGACTTGGTTCGTGCATACAATTCATTCTACCAATCTGTTATTATTCTTGGAGAAGAAGATCTTACTAAGAAAGTATTCAGAGTGCAATTGTCTAAAAAAGTAGGTGAAACCATCAAACTTGCGTTTGGATTGTTGGGAATCAAGGTTCCTAACAGAATGTAATTATATTA
>JAGHSS010000046.1 GCA_018065745.1 Candidatus Neoflavobacterium equi
GCTTAAATCATTGATAAATTAAAATCGATATCCAAGCGTGCATTGAAAAAGGTTATTTTTAAGTTTGTAAGATTCAAAATTGTCATCAGTTTTGGCAATATTGTTCATCCCCATTCCAAAACGTACACCAATCAAAAATCCACTTTCAAACACATAGCTTGCCCCTACAAGTGCTGAGACATCAAGTTTGGTAAATTGAGATTTAACGTCAAAAGTTTCCGTTAAGTTTCCAAACGTGAGATTTGACGCTGCATTGACCAGATAGCTAAATTGCGGACCTGCCTCAAGAGCAAAACGTTCATATATATAGTATTTCCCCAACACGGGTATGGCAATATAATTTAGTTTAATGGTAGAGTCCAACGCAGGATCAATTTCGTCAAACTCATAAATCGCCCCCTGTCTGTTGTACAGCACCTCTGCTGCTACCGCGATTTTATCCGTTAGCTCCAATTCCAATCCCGCACCATAATGAAACCCACTGGTATTTTCCAAATTGGCAAATCACCACTAAATCCAATGGCATTATACCCTCCTTTTATATAAATTTTGGGCATAGCGAACTGAGCAAAAGCAGTAGAAGTACACAGGGCGAATACAAAAATTAATGTAATTAATGCAGATTTTTTCATAAGGCATATATATTTAAGTTTATCCAATATAATGCATTTCTCCCCTACATCACCTTTTTGAAAAACTTATATAAAACCAATTAAAAATTACAACAGTCCAAGAATCATCCAAAAATTAAAGCATCAAAATTTACATCAAAAGTCAGATTTACCATATTTAAAAACCAGAAAGAGAAAAATAAGACCGGAATCCCCCCATACTTTTAGACGAATTTCAGAAACACATCGTTATAAATTCTTACATTGCAAAAAAAAGAAACGATATGAATATTCTAATTCTCAACGGACCCAATTTAAATCTTCTTGGCAAGAGGGAGCCAGAAATATACGGATCTGAAACCTTTGAAGACTATTTGATCACTTTAAATTCAAACCACCCCACAGTCAACATCACTTATTTCCAAAGCAATATTGAGGGCTTTCTTATAGACAAGCTCCACGAAAATGGCTTCACCATGGACGGAATCATACTCAATGCCGGTGCTTACACCCACACCTCCATTGCACTTGCAGACGCCATCAAATCCATCACCACCCCCGTTGTAGAAGTCCACATATCAAATACATTTGCTAGAGAATCCTACAGACACCATTCCTACATCACCCCAGTCTGCCAAGGGCTCATCCTCGGTTTTGGCCTTAAATCCTATGAATTAGCACTTAAAAGCTTTTTATAATTATTGGGCGTTACCCCACCCGTCTTCGCCAGGGCAGCGTCGCGTGTTCCGCTATATCTTTTGGACCCTGCGCGGTCCAAAAGGATGCCGCTACACCCGCTAACGCAATTCCATCAACTTCATATAGGAATTACCAATAACAAATAATATACAACTCAAAGTATCATTATAATCCCCATAATTAAAACAAGACCACTCCAACTTTAAAGTTCCATATTAGTTAGGGATTATAGCGCATTACTTTTCCACAAAACTACGTCCACAAACAACGTCCACAAACAACATCCACAAATAACATCCACAAATAACATCCACAAAATATTTCCACAAACAAAACTATTTCTTCGACAGGCTCAGCATGACACGTTTCGTTCAGCATGACACGGTAACTTCCACAAACAAGATTCACAAACCAAACACAAACCAATTCCGTGTTTATGCTTCGACAGGCTCAGCATGACACGGGATACTTCGACAGGCTCAGCATGACACGTTTCGTTCAGCATGACACGGTAACTTCCACAAACAAGATTCACAAACCATTTCCGTGTTTATGCTTCGACGGGCTCAGCACGACACGGTAACTCCTCAAACCAATCAACTAATAATATAAAAC
>JAGHSS010000012.1 GCA_018065745.1 Candidatus Neoflavobacterium equi
AAATTTGAGGTTTTAAATCAATTGCCTATCGTTGTGTTTTCAACGAATGAATTAGGAGAAATTCTACATACTAATTCTGAGGCAGAATCCTTTTTTGAACGTCAATTAGGGAACATACCCAAATCTTGTTTTGACATAGATCATCAGGAGTCAACAGACCTTCTACAAACAAAATTCATACACTATTTTAACGATAAGAAAGACATTCAGGATTTTCCAATTCTCTTGAATGGACATACTTTTTTAATCTCCTCATTTGATGTGGAGTATCAGGAGGATAACATGCATTATTTTCTTTTAAAAGAAGTGCCGCAAAATTTGTTGGTTACTCCTAAACAAAAGATTTATGCAGACATTATTGATCTTTCTGAAGATGCAATCATTACCTGCGATCTTAAAGGAGATATCATAACATGGAATTTTGGTGCTGAGAAAATATTTGGGTTTAATGCAGTTGAAGCAATTGGTCAACAGATCAACAAATTGATAGGGACTAATAAATTTTCTGAAACGGATGAGTTGTTCAACACCATTTCACGTGGGTTGACCTACAGGATTGATCAAACAATGCGCATCAATAGGGCAGGAGATTTGGTGGATATTTCCATTACTGCATCACCGATTATTGATATTAATCATCAAGTGGTGGGGGTATCAAAGATTATAAGAGATATTTCAACAGACACAGACAACAGAAGACAGCTAAAGAAACACAATGAAAATTTGTTGCATCTGAATGCTGTTGGAAAGATGATATCTGAAAAACTAGATGTTCAGAATATTTTGCAAATGGTAACTGATGTTACTACAAAAATTACAGGTGCGGCATATGGTGCCTTTTTCTACAACACCTTAAACAGCAATGGTGATGCTATGAAGTTGTACACACTTTCTGGTGCTTCAAGAGCTGATTTTGAAAAATTGGGGATGCCCCGCAATACAGACCTGTTCAAACACACCTTTACAGATAAAAAAATTCTGAGAAGTGGGGATGTAAAAGCCCACTATAAATTTGGAAACAACGCGCCCTTAAATGGGATGCCCCATGGTCATTTGGGGGTAAAAAGTTATTTGTCTGTACCAGTTATCTCAGGTAGTGGTGAAAATATGGGAACCCTGTTATTTGGGCATCCAGAGCCAGATGTTTTTAAAGAAGAACACGAAGATATGGTGCTGTCCGTTGCGTCTCAAGCAACAGTTGCCTTAGAAAATTCCCGTCTTTTTGAAAGCATCAATCAGATGAATTCTAAAAAGGATGAATTTATTGCTCTTGCCAGTCACGAACTCAAAACGCCTTTGACTACAATTAAAGGATATTTGCAAGTAATTAACGAGTTTAACGAAAGTGATATGCTTCAGAATTTCCTGGATAAGGTATTGGAGCAGGTGGAAAAATTAAATGGATTGATTTCTGAAATGCTTGATATTTCCAAGATTGAAGCAGGGAAGATCATGTTGAATAAGGAGACTTTTTTACTTAATGACCTTATTGAGCATACCATACAAACCATCAGTTACAGTCAATCAACTCACAACATAATTTTTCACAACACCACTCAAGTTTCGGTTTGTGCAGACCGTTTCAGAATGGAGCAGGTATTGATGAATCTGTTGATGAATGCAATCAAATATTCCCCAAGTTCCAACTTGGTTGAAGTATATATTACATGTGAAAAAAATCAAGCCATAGTTAAAGTAAAAGACTTCGGCATTGGAATCGACAAAAGTCAAATTGTCAATATTTTTTCAAGGTTTTACCGCGTTGAATCAGATACTAATATTTCTGGTTTGGGCTTGGGGTTGTACCTTAGTAAAGAAATTGTCAACAGACATGACGGTTCTATTATTGTTGAAAGTGAACTTGGTGAAGGCTCTGAATTTATATTTAAAATACCAATCAAATCCCTTGATTCCCAATGAAGACAATTTTTATTTTAGAAGACAATTTAGCAATTTGCCAATTGGTAAGTTTATTGCTAAAGCGCAAAGGTTACGACTCTCATGCATTTTACAATGTTAAGAGTTTTCTTGCGGCTTTGAATGATCGCAAACCAGATATGATGTTGATTGATGTCATGTTGCCAGATGGCAACGGTTTGGACTTGACGATTGAATTTAAAGAATCAGATGGGCTCAATGAAGTTCCCATATTGATTATGTCTGCCAATTCAGATTGCCATTCCATCAAAGACAGTTATAACAAGGTTGATTTCATTGCAAAACCATTTGATATACATGTTTTTGATGGTAAAATAGCGAGTCTTATTGCTTAAATATTAAAAGTCACAATCCGCTAAAAAGCGCATTGTTTTTCCAGTTTTGGGGTGTTTCAATTCCAAATACTCGGCATGTAAATGCAATCTACTATCTTTTTGACCGTATAGGTCGTCACCAACTATGGGGCAATTTAAACCCAAATGATGACTTGAATGCATCCTCAGCTGATGTGTTCTTCCGGTTATTGGCCAATAATGGATGCGGGTTCTCCCTTGAGATTTTTCCAGCACCTTAAAATATGTTTTGGCCATTTTTCCATATTCATAGCAGACCACCTGTCTTGGTCTGTCGTCAAGATCCACACGTATAGGAAATTCTATATATCCTTCTTCCTGATCAATTTCTCCTTCCAAAAGGGCTAAATATCTTTTTTGAATGGTTCTGTTAATAAACTGCTCTTGGAGTATTTTATGCGCTTCTTTATGTTTTGCCAAAACCAATATTCCAGAAGTTGCCATATCTAATCTGTGAATTATTATGGGACCACTCAGGTCTGGAATCATCTCTTGAATTCTGGTATATACAGAGTCTTGAATGTGAATTCCAGGAACAGACAAGAAGTCTGCCGGTTTGTTTACAACTACCATATCTTCATCTTGATACATGATTTCAAGAGTTTTGTGAAGTGCTGGATTGTTTAATAAAGGGTTGGGATCCAACTCAATTCCCTCCAGCATGTGCTTTAAAATAGGTTCACACTTACCAGTACAAGAAGGGTAGAATTGGCTGTGCTTTCTGATTTCTGATTTTGGAGATTCTCCCCACCAGAATTCAGCCATGCAAACGGGAGTTAAATCATTTTGAAACGCGTATTGCAACAATTTTGGCGCAGCACAATCTCCTGCTGCAGCAGGTGGTTTTAACAGATTTGTCTGCGCAAAAATGGCACTGACTGATTTCAGTTTCCCGTCTTTGTTTAAAAAGTTATACTGATCAAATAGGCGTTGCTGCAAATTTGACGAGAAGTCTTTGCGTTCTTCTCTTAAAAATTGAATTCGGTCAGCGATCTTAAAATACTCCTGGTGTTTTTTAATCTTGTCCTGTTCTAATTGTAGCATTTTCAAGCCAAACTCATGTTTGTCTCTCAAACTTTGCTTTACTAAATCTGCTTCTAAAAGTTCAAATTCAGCAGGAGAAAGAATTGTTATTTGGGCGATTCTAATCTTTTTACGTTCAGATTTCCCCTCTTTAAGTTGGGTTTTTAAAAGTGCAATTTGATTGGTATCTTCCAGCTCATCTGCTGCAAATGCTGCAGATAAACTTAAAAATGCTTCGCTTGCTTCCAATTGTTCCAATTCCGTGTTGATGTTGTTGAGATAGGTTTCTTCTCTCAAGAAAAACCCATCAGGGTCCAACATGTCAAATATAGGTGGGACAAAGTTTGGAAATATATTTTTGTTGGCTAATTTACCTGAAAAAGCACATAAATATCCCAGTTCATCTTGTTGATTTCTCACGACCAACACCCCAAACATCTTTCCAATAGCCAACGTGTTTTGGTCGTTGTCCAAACCAAAATTATGTTCCCAATCAGTTTGACTGTTCAAATATTCTTTTAGTTCATTTGCAGCGATAACACTGAGTTGATGCGGTTCATAAAAGAAGGGGAAAGTAAATTTTTCTGGAGTGGAAATTCCAGTGATATCGGTCTTAAAGTAATGAAATTGAGACAATGGTTTAGGTGTTTACATTTGAGGTGCAAAAATACAATCTTTTGTATTGAGGTCCTTACTTATTTTATTTTTCTTATCCATCTTGACTTCAAATATTGATACAAGGTAGGGTGGTAATACAACTTGCTGTCTAATTTTTTTTCAAATGTATGAGCAGTTCCATCCAATACCATTGGAATTACCTCTTTTAGAAGCTGCATGCCTGCCCCAAGTTGCATATAGGGATAGGTCACAAAATTATCTGCTGTTGTTGGGATTATATTTTTTTGAGCCAATATAGAACCCGTGTCAATTCCAGGATCAATATAGTGAACAGTGACACCACAATTTTCCAAATCGTTGTTGTACATTGCCCAGTAGGCTCCGTGAACCCCTCTGTATTTTGGGGTGATGCCCGCGTGTGTATTGATGATGGGACAGTTGATGGCAGCGAGTAGTTTCTTGCCGATGATGCGTGTTCCATTAACCACAATTAAATCTGGTTGTTCTTGATTCAGGAAATCAATTATGCTAGGGTGGTTTATAGAATCTGTCGCTTGTTTTTTTGTTTCAGGAATAGGTGTTGCATCCAACTGATAGGTATTTTTGATAGCTGCTATTCTTTCACCGCTTTTTGAATTTAAAAGACGAGGTATGGACAGTTGGAAGGCCAATTGCCCCAAAACGGTGCGCCATCCCAATTTGGCTAGGCGCCTTTTAATGAATACAGCTGTTTTTTCTTTATCCTCAATAATAGCCTTAGCTACTCCAAATTCTTTGTTGAGGTAATTGAAAACCACTGGAGTCGAGGTTCCTTTTCCTCCCAATAGGATGATTTTAGGCATGGTTATTTTGCAATTTGGTTGCTAGTTCTGTCATGGTGTACGAACTAAATTGATATTGTTTATTTAAGTATTGGTAGTGTTTTAAAATAGCTGTTAAGAACTGTAAGTTCTCTGAGCTATGGCTTCCAAAGTTATGGGGATGAAACCACAGGTGGTAACACAGGTTGTTTTTTGCAGCATGCGTCATGTCGTCCTTAATTCTTTTCATTTTTAAACCGTCCAAGATGCTTAATTTAGGGTGGTATGCTCTGAGCAGTCTGGAGCTGGGGATGTTGATTAGCGGTTGAGATTTCATGAACGCATCGCTATAGCAATTTCTACCTGAAATATTGAGGTAAGCATCCATTAAGCGCAGGGCTCTTTTAAAAAGTCCTTGATTGGAATTGGTGGTGCTTTTGTACAACCACGACTCTTCATTACCTCTGTAGTTGGTGATTCCGTTTTGCAACAATACCTCTGTATATTCAGGGTTGAATTGATTTCTTGGAAATATGATGGAGGTGGTTGGAATGTGGTGCAATTGCCCAATATGGATGGCTTGTTTTAAGTCAGCCTCAAATTGTTCTTTTGTCTGTCCAGGTTCCATTGTATAGTAATGGGAAAACGTATGGGTACTGATTTCGTGATTTTTGTTTTTCTTCAATGTCAGCAACCAATCTTTGGCGAAGTGGTAAACTGCAGTTTCCATATTTAAGACGGCATCAATGTGCTGGGTGTATGGAGATAAATTAGGATCGTCATAAGTAGGTTTACATTTCGGTAGGTGATTTAAAAGTGCTGATTTGTCATCAAAAAATAACATACCAACAGTAGCTACCGTAGTCTTGACCCCATAGGCATCACAGGAATGGATTATTTCTGGGAAAATTTGATGCACGTTTTTGATATTGTCGCCATATTGGGCAATCGTTTTTTTGTCTCTGACTCCCCAAAGAAGTTCAAAGTCAAGTGAAAGTATAAATTTTCCGTGCTGCATTATCCGATGAGGTATTTTTTAAAAGGTAATTTGTCGATAAATTTAATACATATAAAGCTAATGCTAAAGGTTATTATAAATTTTAAAAACAAATCTACTATGGTTGAGGTTTCAAATAGTTGAAATTGAGCATCGTCTAAAACGTAGATAAAAAACACATGGATCAGATAGATACCAAAACTGTATTTTGCAATTTGATCAAATACAGGATTTAATCTGTTTTTGACAAAGGAAAAAGTTTGGAAAAACACAAAACAACTAACCGTCATTAAAACCACGTTAGGTGCGAGGTAATCATAAAATATATTGTTGAACGTTCCTTGATTTACAGAAGCATAAAACGTTCCCAAAGACGTGATTAAATACCCAATTGAGAAGAGGCCAATACAAATTAAACGCGTATATTTAGAGTAGGAGATGGGATACTTTACCAAATAATATCCAGTTACTAAATAGCCAATGTAACCGGTAAAAAGCGTCAAGTCAAGATTGGGAAAATTACTGTTTATAACGGGATATTTTAAAAAGAGGGTATACGTCCAGATGAGTATAAAATACTTAATTTGATTTTTTGAGGCATTTTGTAACCAGGTTCTCAGAATCGGCAGAAATAAGTAAATACCAATGATCAAGTAGATGTACCAAAAGTGATAGGTACTTCCTGTAAAAAGTCCATTAAAGATGAGTTTTCTCTGCACCCATATGTCTTCAAAACTTTTGATAGCATCAGAATTTATGGAATAATACGTATTGTAAAATACAGACCAAAAAAGAAAAGGAAATACAATTTTTGTGAGTCTGTGTTTGAAGATAGAGGTTATGGATTCTTTTTTATCAATAAGCAGTGCGCCCGTCAAGAGTAAAAACAAAGGAACGCTGACACGAGTCACACTTTCAATGCCATTTGCCCAATGCCAAATACCGTTACTGAGGTTTTTATTGCCCTCAAGTGTAGGAGCGCAAACATGCAATACAACCACCATAATTGTAGCAACTGCTCTGATGTAATTTGCCCATTCCAGTGGTTTCTCCCTCATATAATTTTCTTTTCTTCTCAACAATAACTCTATAAATACT
>JAGHSS010000310.1 GCA_018065745.1 Candidatus Neoflavobacterium equi
GACTGCGGTTGGTGTTTTATTGGCGAGGTAGCTCAGTTGGTTAGAGCGCAGGATTCATAACCCTGAGGTCACGGGTTCAACTCCCGTTTTCGCTACAGAATAAAAAAATTAAAGCCGCTTTTAGCGGCTTTTTTTATACCTGTAAGTTTTGTACTTATGCTTTGTAAAATTTACTGTATCTTAGTATAAAACTTACAGATGGGATTTTTTGACCTTTTTAAAAACAAGACTACTCAACCGGAACTATATACTGAAAATAACCTCTTATACTACAGAGATTACAATGAGTATGAAGGCATTGATTTGGATCAACTCCAATACATCTATGCGCTGAAATTGGGAGACCTCACCTATCTGATGTTGTTTGACCACAGACAACACTACATAAAAATAGATCAAACCGGTTTTTCTACAGTCTTTGATCTACTACTCCAAAAATTCCCGTTTGATATCGCTCTTTTTAAAAGGGTGAAATCAAATCCAGAAGAAACCAAAGAGCGCTTGTGGATGCTACAACATACTCAAAACTACCGCCTTTCAACAGCATCCCCATTGGGAATTGCAGCGGGTTATGACGTTTTACAACAACCTTTACAACACCTCAGCTGGGACGTTACTTACCAGGAGTTGACTACGCTTGGCGTTGGACACCTGTATCAAAACCAAGATGGAATTTCCTATTTCAAATTTGATTATCCAGTTAAAATCGGGCCTTTGGTATTGAATCAATTGGAGGTGTATTATGACGTGAGCAGAGCGGACATTGGCATTCAAGGATACTTTAGTGATTTGTATGATGAAAGTAATTCAGAACTCAGCTTTGATGAATTGAAAAATGTCTTGTCAATATACACCACAGAACCTGTGAGTGGATATGAAAGGGAGGATCAAAGAAATCTCACCTTTGATTTTGGCAATATCAGCTTGAACATCATCTATACTTATGCTGCTGGACATGGTTATGACAACGGCAGTACTACCTTGTTTATAAATAACAACAGCGATTATTCCCATATCATATTGCCTGTTGAAGATGCTGCAGATGGCAAGGAACTGCAATGGGTGGAATTACCGGATGAATTAGACTTTGTTCCCAATTACAAGAAGACGATGCATTTGCTGAAAAAGCCACTTTCACTAGCAGAAAGTCCAACAAACTGTGTTTGGTTGGATGTTGAAAACAAACGTTTTGGCTGTACAACTGTTGATTTAACCATGGTATATTCCATTAGAGAGGTTCAACATATCCTAATTCAAAATGTGCTGCCTGCAAAAGGTGGCGGTTATGTGGAATTCATCGTGATTCCCAAAACAGGATATCAAGAAACCATATACTATGGAAATCAAGATGCGTTAGATGCTGTTGGAGTGAAAATTGAAAAGTTGCTGGGAATCCCTGTCCTGTACCCAGAACCTTACTACAACTGCTAAAAATAAGGATCATCCTATTGGTTGTTGTCCGATATGCGCACCGTACACAGTTACAATCCAAAGTACTATTGAGGATTCGTGGACTGCATAAAGCACCACATTTTATAGGTCTGCTTTTTAAATGATTTTTCCAATGTCACAAATTCCAAGTCACGCCCATTACCTATTCCGCGTCTGAACATTCGCGTCTGACTCTTCCCTTCTGCCTCTTCCCTTCTGACTCTTCCCTTCTGCCTCTTCCCTTCTGCCTCTTCGAATTTTGCTCCTTCAATTCTGCCTCTTCGAATTTTGTCCATTCGCTTCTGCACCTTCACTTCTGCCACTTCACTTCAACTCCCTTTACGATATAATTGATTTTTCATCAATTTATTCCTCCTGAAAATACCAAACATTTCAAAACGATAAAAAAAACCTACGTAAAAAAACCCAAAACACTAAACCTCAACCCCTTATTTTCAAACACCGCTAACTAAATAGAGA
>JAGHSS010000158.1 GCA_018065745.1 Candidatus Neoflavobacterium equi
ATTTTAAAATGCTAATGATTTGTTCTGCAAGTTCTTTGCCAATTCTGTCTTGAGCTTCTAATGTTGCCGCTCCGATGTGTGGGGTTAAAGAAACTTTTGGATGCATTAGAACTTGTACTGCAGGTGTCGGTTCTGTATCAAAAACGTCCAATCCAGCAAACAACAATTTTTCCTCGTCCAAGGCTTTCAATAAGTCTACTTCATTGATGATGCCACCTCTAGAACAGTTGATGATTGCACTGTCCTTTTTCATCAAGTCAAATTCTCTTGATGTAAACAAGTAGTTGTCTTGCGCAGGAACGTGAATTGTTACAAAGTCTGCAGTAGCAATAACCGTGTCAAAATCTTGAGCTTCCAATTCAAAATCCAATGTTTTCCCATTGAAGAAATCAAGGGTAATCGTTGCTTTATCCACGTGAACATCAGTTGCAATAACTTGCATTCCCAAGCCCAATCCAATTTTAGCTACTTCCTGACCGATGCGTCCAAGACCGATGATTCCAAGAGTTTTACCTCTCAACTCAACACCGTTGGCATAAGCTTTCTTAAGTCCGTTAAAATTAGTATCTCCTTCCAGGGGCATATTTCTGTTGGCGTCGTGTAAAAATCGAGATCCGCTCAATAAATGTGCGAAAACCAATTCTGCAACAGATGCAGAAGAAGCAGCTGGGGTATTGATCACAGAGATCCCTTTGCTTTGAGCGTATTTAACGTCAATATTATCCATTCCAACACCACCGCGTCCAACAACTTTTAAACTTGGACAAGCATCGATAATATCTTGTTTTACTTTTGTTGCTGAGCGCACTAAAAGTACTTCTACTTTATGTTCATTGATGAAATTAGCCACTTGCTCTTGAGCAACTTTGGTTGTAATCACTTCAAATCCTGCATTTTCTAAAGTGCTGATACCACTTTTAGAAATTCCGTCATTTGCTAATACTTTCATTAACTTATTTTTTATGCTTGTTTTTCTAATTCTTTCATTACTTCAACTAAAACTTGAACGCTTTCAATAGGTAAGGCGTTGTACATAGAAGCTCTATAGCCTCCAACAGAACGATGTCCATTCAAACCTGATATTCCAGCGGCCTTCCACATAGCGTCAAAGGTAGCTTTGTGTTGTGTTTCATCTACCAATAAAAAAGTAGCGTTCATTTTGGATCTATCCGCTTCAAGCGCGCAACCTTTAAACAAAGGATTTCTATCGATCTCTGCATACAACAAGGCTGCTTTAGCTTCATTTTTTTGCTCCATGGCAGCAATCCCACCGTTGTTTTTCAACCACTGCAACGTCAATAAAGAGGTATAAACAGCAGAAACGGGTGGCGTGTTGTACATGCTTTCTTTGGCAATATGCGTCGCATAATTTAAAATTCCTGGAATTTCTCTACCGGTTTTATTCAGCAGGGATTCTTTAACGACTACTAGTGTAGCACCTGCAGGACCCATGTTCTTTTGGGCTCCAGCATAAATGACTCCAAATTGTGTGAAATCCAGCGTTTTTGAAAAAATGTCAGAACTCATATCACAAATTAAAGGCACTTCAGTAGTAGGAAATACATTCATTTGTGTACCATATATGGTATTGTTGCTGGTGCAATGGAAATAATCAGCGTCTGCTGGAATTTCATATCCTTGGGGAATGTGGTTGTATTGTTGCTCTTTAGAAGATCCAACAACCGCAACGTCTCCAAAAGGTTTTGCTTCTTTGATAGCGTTGTTCGCCCAAGTCCCAGTGTCCAAATATGCTGCTTTACCACCAACCTTTAAAAAATTATAGGGTATTCTCAAAAATTCCATACTTGCACCCCCTTGTAAAAATAGAGCTTGATACCCTTTGCCTGTCAATCCAAGAAGGTCAAGAGCCAAAGCTCGCGCTTCTTCCATAACGGCAACAAAATCCTTACTTCTATGGGATATTTCAAGAATAGAAAGGCCTGAGTTATTGAAATTTAATACAGCTTCTGCTGTCTTTGTAAATACTTCTTTAGGTAAAATGCAAGGTCCTGCACTGAAATTATGTATGTTCATTTTGGGGGTTGAATTAATCTTTAAAAACTTCTATTTTGGCATCCTTTTCTACAAAGTCAGTAAACTTACCAACATATCTTGTAGCTCTGACAATGTGGTTGTCAATCCAATGGTAATTACCACCTCTTGGTTTTCCCATCAAAATACTGTGGTATTTGAAACCGTGTGCGTTTAACCAAGTTTCTGTAATCTCACGATGTGCTTCTGTTCTGGAGGTAAAAAAACAGATTTGATGGCCTTCATCAAACCATTTGTTGACCGTTTCCAAAGCGTCTGGAAAGGGCACGCAGGTTTTCATACGTTCGGGCTCCTCATTGGGTACATCATCCGTAATGGTACCATCAATGTCAATGAGATAGTTTTTAATACCGTCCTTTAAAATGGGACTTTCGTTGTTTTTAAATTCTAATTCCATAAAGTTGTGTGTGTTAAACACAAATTTCAACAATATATCGCAAATAGACACTGTTTATTTCTTAATAATTGCCTTAGTTTTTTGTCAAAAACGAAATTGTATCCACGTTATCTGCATAATCCCATAATTGAGGATGTTGCGTTTGTCCAAAATTTAAACTGTTTGGTACCAGGTTTTTACTTACAATACACTGAATCAATTCTGCATCCAAGGCCAATTTCTGTTTTATCTGTTCTAGGTTTTCATAATATTCATAGAACACAGAAGAAATAGGGGAGCTGTATGAGGTGTCTTGTTTCAAGGTCATGAATTCATTGTCTAAAATTTTAAATTCACTCATCAAGAAAACCGCCTTGTTGTAGTCGTAGTTATTGGCATAGCGTTCATAGTGGATAATTTCCCCATAGTGGAACATCGCCTCAAAAAACAGTGTAAAATCATATCCTTGAGGGACAAAGATTTTAGATACATTTCTGCACCCTAATCCGTAATATTTAAAAATGTCATCCCCTAAGGCAATCAGTTCTTCTTTGGTCTCCGTTCCATCCAATACAGCGACAGAATTTCTGTTTTTTCTGATGATGTTTGGAACTTTTGAGAAATAATATTCAAAATATCTTGCCGTGTTATTGCTACCGGTAGCGATTACAGCTTCAAAATTTTCCAATTTCCCCTCTGTAAATTCAATCTGTTTTTCTAATTCCGGTTGTACTGAAATTAAATATTTTGCCAAATAGGGAAGTAGTTTTTCATCTTTTGAAGAGGTCTTAACCAAAGCTTTGTGCCCAGAGATTAAAACGCTCAAGAAATCGTGGAATCCAACCAATGGAATATTCCCAGCCAAGATTAACCCCACAGTTTTAGAAGTGGTGTTATCAAAATTGTAAGATGCTAGCCATTGATCTAAATTTGCTTCAGTCAGTGCATTAGCCCAAGATTTTATAGCAAAATACACCTGCTCTGGAGTAAACCATCCATTGTAGTGCTGTGCCATTTGAATTATTTCAGCAAAACCATCAAAGAATTGATCGTTGTTTAAAACGCCTGATTTTTGGGTGTTGTTTCCGTCTTCAAACTGGCTTAAAAACTTACCTAATTCAATAAAACTTTGTTTTTTATCGTTTTGTAACATCGTGAATTTGTTTATCTATGGTTTTGATTGTATTTTTGTACAAATTTATAAATAAAATAGCTATGGCAATCATTATAACGGACGAATGTATAAATTGTGGCGCTTGTGAGCCAGAATGCCCAAACACTGCTATCTATGAAGGAGCAGATGATTGGAGATATAAGGATGGAACAGCCCTTTCTGGAAAAATCATTTTGCCTGATGGAACTGAAGTAGACGCTGAAGCGGCTCAAACGCCATTGTCTGATGATATCTACTATATCGTACCTGGAAAATGTACAGAATGTAAAGGTTTCCATGAAGAGCCTCAATGTGCTGCGGTTTGTCCTGTAGACTGTTGTGTACCGGATACCAACCACGTTGAATCTGAGGAAACGTTGTTGAATAGACAAGCTTTTCTACATAACGAATAAATCAAGACCCCACCATAAGTGGGGTTTTTATATAAAAAAAGCGGACGAATTATATAATTCGTCCGCTTTTTTTTAAACTCAAATAATTAATGACTTTTAATCAAAGGGCAGTATTAGATTCTTACCCCAACCCCGAATCCTAACAACAACGGGTTGATGTCTACTTTAGCAGGGATAACCAATCCAGTAGCTAAATTGCTTGCATCTACAGATACATCAGTTTTCATGAATATGTATTTAACATCCATATTGATGAAGAAATATTTGGAAACCATGATGTCCATACCCACCTGAGTCGCAAGACCAAAGGTATTGTCATAAGAAACATTTTTAACGGTGTTTCCTGGTTTCTCATTGTAGAACATGGTGTAATTCACACCCGCTCCTACATAAGGTTTTACTACGTTACCAGGGTAAAAGTGGTATTGAACAGTCAATGTTGGTGGTAGTAACCAAGCACTTCCTAAATCTATATTTGTATTTGTTGGCCCTCCAATGGCAGAGATGTCTGAACCAACGGTGTTGACCTTGTGTTTTGAGGTACCTAAAATTAATTCCACAGCTAAATTTTTCGTGAAATAATAAGAGATGTCAATTTCAGGAATGAAATTTGTAGTGATGTGTGCGTCACCTCCAATAGTGCTAATTTTTGCAGATTCATTTGGAACCACACCAACTCCTCTAATTCTTAATTGCCAAGATTTAAAATTTTCTTTGGTTTCAGATTGGATCTCTTGGGCTGTAGTTACGTGTTGCATGCACAACAAGGCAGCCAGGCTTAAAAGGAATTTTTTCATAACGTTTAATCTTTTATTCTGGAGCAAATGTAGGTTGATGTTTGGTGATCGACCATGATGAATATCATATAAAACCTTGATTAAATAAGCTATTTAGAAG
>JAGHSS010000190.1 GCA_018065745.1 Candidatus Neoflavobacterium equi
GAACATACCAACTAATTTAAAGTACACAAAAGATCACGAATGGGTAGCAATTGACGGAGACGTAGCTACAATTGGAATTACAGATTTCGCTCAAAAAGAACTTGGAGATATCGTTTATGTTGAAGTAGAAACTTTGGATCAAACGATAGCTAAAGACGAAGTTTTTGGAACAGTAGAAGCTGTTAAAACCGTTTCAGATTTATTCTTGCCATTGTCTGGTGAGGTAATTGAATTCAATGAAGATCTTGAACAAAATCCAGAAAGCGTTAATACAGATGCTTACGGTGCTGGATGGATGATTAAAGTAAAAATCTCTAACGTTGATGAAATCAATGAATTGCTTTCAGACGTTGAATATAAAGAATTAATTGGTGCATAAATTTAAGGTTTTACTGGCTCTTTTGTGGACGCTTGGCATTGCAGTCGCTTGTTTGATGAGCTCTTCAAATGTGCCAAAAATAACCATAGCTGGTAAAGACAAATTAATTCACTTTTTGTTTTATTTAGGTTTTGTTGTTTTGTGGATGATCGCCTGGTCAACCAATCAAAGTAGGTTTTCACTAGTAAAAAAATTGTCTTTAATTTTTATAATCGCTTTGAGTTATGGGATCGTGATGGAATTGGCGCAATCCATTTTCACTACCACCAGAACAGCAGATATTTTTGATGTTTTTGCCAATGCATGTGGCGCTCTTTTTGGAGTTGTTGTCATGTATTTTGTACAGCACAAAAAAGCTTAAATAAATAAGATTCAAAATACTATCAAATAAAAATCCCAATCTCTTGGGATTTTTTTATTTTTATACCATGGATGATGTAAAGCAATATTTAGACTCGACTTATTTAAAAACACCTGAGCAAGCAAATTTATCAGCAGAGGACAACAATAAAATCGTTACAGATTTTGTTAATGAGGGTATCTCAGGTCAATACAAATTAGTAATGATCAGGCCAGACCAAGTCAAACGTGCAAAAGACTTGATCACAAATGCAAAATCCAA
Organism: Candidatus Neoflavobacterium equi; assembly: GCA_018065745.1. Lineage (GTDB taxonomy): Bacteria > Bacteroidota > Bacteroidia > Flavobacteriales > Flavobacteriaceae > Flavobacterium > Flavobacterium equi. The sequence goes on from JAGHSS010000190.1 coordinate 1,002, forward strand.
GCTTTTAGTGGGGACTGTAATTGACTTTCCAGAAGGGGCATCACCCGTGGAAGCTAAATTGCAAGAAGCACAACAAGCCATTGAGGATGGCGCTGATGACCTTGACTTTGTAGTCAATTATGACGCTTTTAAAAATGGAGACATTGACCTGATAAAAGAGGAAATTACCAAATGTACCAACCTTGGTTTGCAATATGGAAAAACCGTTAAATGGATTATTGAAGTAGCAGCGTTAGACGCCACCCAAATTATTCAATTGACAGCTTTGATAAAAAATACCGTTGTAAGACAAATTAAGGAACACAACTTTGACAGAGTATTTGTCAAGTCCTCTACAGGTTTTTATAAAACTTTTGACGGTTCTCCAAATGGTGCTACAGTGGAATCAATCATTCTTATGATTGAAAATGCAGTGCCACTTCAAGTAAAAGCCTCTGGAGGTATTCGTTCTTTTGAAGACGCAATTACATATATTAACCTTGGGGTGAAACGCATTGGGACTTCTTCAGCTTTAGAAATTGTCAACGGACTCACATCAAATAAAGAGTATTAATAAACTTGAAATAATCCATGAAGAAATTCTTTAATATAACCCTGTTGTTAGGGATAACTCTTACCTCATTCGCCCAACAATCAAACAATGGAAAGCAACCGTTATTTTCAAGTTGTCAAGACAATCAAAATAGCAGTTGTTTTTACAACACCATTCAGGACTATGTATTTCACAATTTTGTCGTTCCTGATAGTTTAGCAAATGGAAAGTACAAAGGAACTATTCATGCGTTAATACAGTCAGATACCTTGGGGCGTTTTTCAACCCTATATGTTACATCAGACAACAAACAACTTGATAAGGAAACCATTCGCGTCATTGAGAGTTTGCCAAAAGTTACCCCAGTTATCTATGATGGAAGACCCACATTCAGTAAGTTTTCAATCAAGATAAACATTCCTCTTGAGCAGTATGTACCTGCTGAGGAGCACGCGGTGATGTATGTTGGTAATGACGCCAAAGCCAAGCAAAAATCAACCTACACTACAGACAGAAAAGACTTGAATGAAGTGAATGGCTTGGTTGAAAAACCCTATAAAAATGCACAGTTTAAAAGTCATTTAAACATTCCTTTTTCACATGCATATTACGCTAATTTTGATGCCTACATCAATCAAGTTGGCGCCAATGCTCACACCGCTGCCAAACCGTTAAATTATGCGGAGGTAGCGAAATATTATGATTTTGAAAAGGCACAATCCAGCATTTCAAAAAACAAAACTTCCTGGTGGGGAAGAAAATTGTGGGATGAAAACCTGGTAGCCATTCAAGGTGAAAACTACTGGTTTACCTTAAATCCTGTTTTTGACATTAGAGTAGGTAAGGATTTCAATTCAGATTCCAAATCAACATACGTCAACACCAGAGCCTTAAATGTGCAAGGAGGTTTAGGTAAACAAATCAACTTCACGGCAACCGTTTTTGAAAGTCAAGGACGCTTTGCAGATTACTACAATGATTATGCACGTTCTTTAAAACCATCAGGAGGAAATCCGGCGGTTATACCTGGAATTGGAATTGCAAAAGAATTCAAGACAGACGGTTTTGATTTTCCATCTGCAGATGCCAACATCAGTTACACACCAAGTGAAATTTTCAATTTGCAGTTGGGTTATGGACGCAACTTTATTGGAGATGGATACCGTTCTTTAATTTTGGGAGATGCCAGCAGTCCGTATCCATACTTTAAATTGAATACCACATTTTGGAAGATAAAATACACCAATACCTACACCTGGTTGAAAGACATCAGACCAGAGGTAACGGAAGATAAAACCTATGCGACCAAATTCATGGCCAACCACTATTTGAGTTGGAATGTGACCAACAGATGGAATCTGGGATTCTTTGAAACCGTTATTTGGTCCAATACCAATGATCGTGGTTTTGATGCCAACTTCATCAATCCCATCATTTTTTACAGATCTGTTGAGTTTTCATCCTCTTCAAAAAGTGGAAATGCAGCCTTGGGTTTAACGTCTAAATACAAGTTTACAAAGAACTTCAATATGTATGGACAATTGTTCCTTGATGAGCTTTCAGTAAAAGATTTTACAGGAGGGGAGAAGTCTTGGAAAAACAAATATGCATATCAAATTGGAGCCAAATATTACGACGCTTTCCAGGTGAAAAATTTAACCCTGCAGTTGGAGTACAACTACGTCAGACCTTATACCTATTCACACAGTGAAGTCTTGACCAACTACGGACACAACAACCAGAGTTTGGGACATTTGTGGGGGTCTAATTTCAAGGAGTTGGTTGCCATTGCACGTTACACCAAAGGCAGAGTGTTTGCAGATGCCAAATTGATTTATGGCACCAAAGGATTGGATTTCAATGATGTTTCAAATACCTATAATTACGGAGGGAATATCTATTTGAGTTATGACGACCAGAGATACCAAGACATCAACGTTGCTGTTGGACAAGGAAACAAAACCAAAATCATCAACGGGGAGTTGCAGGCAGGGTACTTGATCAACCCAAATATGAATTTAAAACTGTTTGGATCTTATGTTTACAGGAACTTCAAACCCACAGTAGAAACGCCAAATGTAGTGTCTTCTCAGACCAATTGGCTTTCCATCGGTATCAGATCGGACCTATTTAATATGTATTCAGATTTTT
>JAGHSS010000326.1 GCA_018065745.1 Candidatus Neoflavobacterium equi
CATTTAAGTTTAGAAAATTCATGAAGATGACAGAACAGGCTTTGAACATAATCCCCTCAATACTAGACAACGATTTCTATAAATTCACGATGCAGCATGCGGTAATTAAATTGTTTCCCTATGCTAAAGCGCGTTATAAATTCATCAATAGAGGTAATCATCAATTCCCACCAGGGTTTGATGCCAAATTGCGTTTGGCAATTGACGACATGGCCAAGCTCAAATTGACCAAAGACGAAAAGCAATTTTTAGCCCAAACCTGTCCTTATTTAGATCCAACATATCTGGACTTTTTACAGGGCTATCGCTTTGATCCGTCAGAGGTGGTGATTGAGCAAAATGGTTCAGACCTTTCTGTGAAAATTGAAGGCTTGTGGTACCGTTCCATCTTGTGGGAAGTGCCCATCATGGCTTTGATTTGCGAATTGTATTACAAGGAAAACCACATGGAACGCGAGACTGATCCATTGGTGTTTGAAACCGTAGCAGAGAAAATTTCAAAATACAAAGAATTGGGTATTACTGTGGCTGAATTTGGAACCCGCAGACGCCATTCTTATGAAGTACATGACTTGGTAGTGCGTGCGTTAAAACAACACGGAGGATCTAATTTTATTGGAACTTCAAACGTGCATTTGGCCATGAAACACCAAACCAAACCCATTGGAACACATGCCCATGAATGGTTTATGTTCCACGCGGCAAAATATGGATACAAGATGGCCAACCGCATTGGTTTGGAACATTGGGTTGACGTTTACCGCGGTGACTTGGGAATTGCGTTGACAGATACCTATACTACAGATGTTTTCTTCCAGCAGTTTGACAAGAAGTTTGCAAAACTTTTTGACGGTGTGCGTCACGACAGTGGGGACACCTTGGAATTTGCTGACAAGACCATCAACCACTATAAGTCATTGGGAATTGACCCTAACACAAAAACCATCATATTTTCTGATGGTTTGAATTATGACAAGGTGGAGCGCATTGTCAACTACTGCAAAGGCAAGGTAGGTATGAGCTTTGGTATTGGTACAGATTTCACCAATGACGTGGGATTGCCAGCCATGAATATTGTTTTAAAAATGACTGAGGCTTTGCCTGAGAATCAAAATTGGACCGGCGTAGTAAAATTGTCAGATGAACCCAAAAAACACACGGGAACTCCAGATGATATTGAATTGAGCAAACGCCTGCTTCAAATACCGTTGTAAGAGGAAAGACAGTTTGACTGTCTTTTTTTGTTTCACTGAAAACCACAAAAAGAATGTATCAGCACAATGAACAGCTATCCCTCCCGATGGATGAGGAAACCATGGTTTGGAAATATATGGATTTGTCAAAATTCCTTGACCTCCTGATGTCCAAAAAGCTCTTTATGTCTCGTTCTGACAAGTTTGAAGATCAGTATGAGGGCACCTTTAGTGAACCTACATATCAAGAGATTAAAAAGCTGTTGGAGGACAATCCCATGTATTTGGATTCCTATAAATCCAAACGCAAAAACATGGTTATTTCCAGTTGGCATACCAATCCTTATGAAAGTTTTGCCATGTGGCAAATCTTTACCAAGAACAATGAGGGATTGGCAATTCAGAGTACGGTTAGCCGGTTGAAAAGCAGTTTGCAGCATGAAGACAGGCTGCCGCAATACATTGGAGAGGTGAATTATATTGACTATAAAAAAGAGCACATTCCTTTTAAGAATGACTTTTTCCCGTTTTTGTACAAGAGAAAGAGTTTTCAATATGAGAATGAAGTGCGCATTTTGTCAGACGTGACTCCGTTGCACATCAATGTCAACGAAGGGATCAAGATTGATGTGGATATCAATATTTTGATAGACCGATTGTACATTCATCCAAAGTCTGAAAATTGGTATAAAAAACTGGTTATTCAGGTGGTGGAACAGTTGGGGTTTGATTTCAGTATTGAGAAATCAGACTTGGAAAGTGATATATTAATTTAATGAATTTTTAGGGGTCTCTGCGCCAGGGATTGCAGTGGAAATCCTTTCCATTGGCTGCAGCCATTGGAAAGATTGGAACGCAAAGCCCGGTTTGAAAAACAAGCGCTAGCCTTGTTTTTTAAAGGCGCCCCAAAAACACACATAAGGCAAATAAAAAAGGGAAGCACCAAGATTGGTCTTCCCTTTTTTTGTGTTATGATTCAAAGCTTTGCAGTGAGACCAATTTGGCATAGGTTCCTTGCTTGGCTAGTAATTCTTCATGTGTTCCTTGTTCCACAATTTGTCCGCGTTGCATCACTATTATGTGATCTGCTTTTTGGATGGTGCTCAAGCGGTGGGCAATGACAACAGAGGTTCTGTTTTGCATCATGCGCTCCAAGGCGTCTTGAACCAAACGTTCGCTTTCTGTGTCCAGGGCAGAGGTAGCCTCATCTAAGATCATGATGGGCGGGTTTTTCAACACGGCTCTGGCAATGCTCAAACGCTGCTTTTGACCTCCTGACAATTTGTTTCCAGCATCCCCAATATTGGTGTGTATGCCTTCTGGTAATTGGCTGACAAACTCAAATGCGTTGGCAATTTTCAAGGCCTCTACAATCTCAGCTTCTGTTGCATCCTGTTTTCCAATCTTGATGTTGTCTGCAATACTGCCGTTGAACATGATGGAATCTTGGGTAACCAAACCGGTCATATTGCGCAGTGATGCCATGGTTACATCTTTGATGTTGTGACCGTCAATGGTGATTTCTCCTTGTGAAACATCATAAAAACGAGTCAGTAAATTGGCAATGGTACTCTTTCCAGATCCAGATTGTCCCACCAAAGCCACGGTTTTACCCTTGGGGATCTTGATGGAGAAATTTTTGAGAACAGGCTCTTCACCATAGGCAAATGTAACATTGTTGATGTCAATTTCTTTTGTGAAATCTTCCAACTCAACTGCCTGTGCTTTATCTGTAATTTCATTTTCAACTTCCAACACATCAAAAACGCGTTCTGCAGCTGCTAATCCATTTTTCACCTGATATGAGGCTTTGGAAATGGCCTTTGCTGGGGTCAAAATATTATAAGCTAAAGCAATATAAGCGATGAAAAGGGAGCCGCTAAGGGATTGGTCCACCAACACCAAATTACCTCCAAAAACCAACAAAATTGAAATGACCACAATCCCCATAAACTCACTCATAGGGGAGGCAAGGTTGTTTTTCTTACCAATGCTGTTTGTCAATTTATACAGGCGTGAAATGGAGTCAAAGAAGGTCTTTTTGAAAAATCCTTCTGCGTTGTAACTCTTGACAACTTTCAAACCGCTCAGGGTTTCTTCAACCACAGAAATAAGGTACCCATTTTCCTGTTGTGCCTTGATGGATTTTGACTTTAATGACTTTCCGATTTTGGAGATGATAAACCCAGAAATTGGGATGAATATAAAGACAAAAAGGGTTAATTTAAAACTGATATTCAACATCGCGATGATGGAAAACAAGATGGTCAAAGGTTCTTTAACGATCAATTCCAAAATCATGAAGAAGGAATTTTGTACCTCATTCACATCTCCCAACATGCGGGCCATGACGTCTCCTTTTCGCTTTTCAGAATAGTAGGAAACGGGCAATTCTACAATTTTTGAGAACATGCGCTCACGCAGGTCGCGCAAAACGCCATTTTTGACTTTCATCAGGTGTTGCAGCCCCAAATAATTGAATAAGTTTTTTAATAAAAAAGTAAAGATTACCAATCCAACCGTCAGCATTAATGCAAAGTTAGGACCGTAATTTGGATCTTCCATCAAACGTGTGATGTGGTAAAAGAGCAGGTCTTTTGCATATCCACCAACATGGGTAATCCCTGTGTATACAGGCTCTGCCAATACTTTCTTTTGTTTGTCAAACAATACTTCCAACACGGGAAATATCAATACCATACCCAATGTGGCAAAAAGCGCATACAAGATGTTGTGAATGATGTTCCATATCACATGGACTTTGTACTTTTTGGCAAAGGGAATTATTTTCTTTAAATTTTCATCCATTAGTTTAAACCTAAATCGGCAATAATATTTGTAATCTTATCATTTAAATAAGCAGTCGCATCTGTAATTTCAGCTACATTCTCTATCGGCATATTGACGCTAAAATAGAATTTGATTTTAGGTTCTGTTCCGCTTGGACGTGCGCAAATTTTGCTTCCGTCTGCCAAATAATATATCAAAACATTTGACTTTGGCAAGTTCAATGTTTCTGTTTCTCCAGTCAATAAATTTTTGGCTGTAGCACTTTGGTAATCTTCAATGAAAATCACGCGTTCTTGATTGAGTTCCGTCATCGGGTTTTCTCTCAAATTGCGCATCATCTCTGTGATTTGTGCAGCGCCGTCCATTCCTTTTTTAGTGATGGAGATCAAGTGTTCTTGGTAGAAACCGTGATCCACATACAAATTTAAAAGCTCTTGATAAATAGAACTTCCAGAAGCTTTTGCCAAGGCTGCAATCTCACAGATCAAAAGGGTACTGGCCACAGCGTCTTTGTCGCGCACGGCGTCTCCAACCATGAAACCAAAACTCTCTTCACCACCACCAATGAATTTTTGGTTGGGGAAGTCTTTGATCATTTTTGCAATCCATTTGAAACCGGTCAATCCCACCTTGCATTCCACTTGGTAATGTTCTGCCAAAGCCAACATCATTGGGGTAGAAACAATGGTAGAACCAATAAACTGATTGCCTGTAATTTTCCCGGCGCGTTTCCATTGCTCCAACAAGAAAGCAGTCATGATCACCATGGATTGATTTCCGTTTAACAAGGTCATCTTTCCTGTAGTGTCGCGCACGGCAATACCCAAACGGTCAGAATCAGGATCTGTACCAATAACCAAATCAGCACCTACTTTTTCTGCCAATTCCAAGGCCATCGTCAATGCTTCAGGCTCTTCTGGATTTGGAGATTTTACCGTTGGGAAATCTCCGTTGGGAACGGCTTGTTCTTCAACAATGTGCACCTGTGTGTATCCTGCTTGTTCCAAGACCATCGGGATGACTTTGATGGATGTTCCGTGAAGCGATGTGTACACAATTTTCAAGTTTTGTTTTGCTTCTGCAGGGGTGTTGAAACTGGCGTTTTCCAAAGCTGATGCCGTGAATGCCTGGTCAATTTCTGCACCTATGTACTGAATCAAATCCTCATTAGCTGTGAATTTGATGTCTTCATATTTTAGGGATTCAATCAATTCAATAATCTCTTTGTCCTGTGGTGGTACCAACTGACCTCCATCTTGCCAATACACCTTGTACCCATTGTATTCTGGTGGATTGTGAGAAGCAGTCAAAACAATTCCTGCATGACAGTTGAGGTGTTTTACAGCAAAGGACAATTCTGGTGTTGGTCTCAATTCAGAAAATAGGTAAACCTGTATGCCGTTGGCAGAAAAAACATCTGCAACAGTTTTTGCCAAGGTGTCAGAATTGTGTCTGCAGTCATAAGCAATGGCTACTTTTAACGTCTCTCCTGGAAACGCTTTCTTCATGTATTGAGAGATTCCTTGGGTGTTTTTACCCAAAGTGTATTTGTTAATTCTGTTCGTTCCCGCGCCCATAACGCCGCGCATTCCTCCAGTACCAAATTCTAAATTTTTATAAAATGCATCAGCCAATTCTCCAGGAGCGCTAGTCATCATTTCTTTTACTTTGTCCTGTGTTTCTGCATCAAAAGTTGGAGTCAGCCAAATGTTGACTTGATCCAAGATGTTCTGTTCAATCTTCATATGTTTGCTTTTACTGCTGTAAAAATTTTGAAATTTTATATCGGGGTTCACTGTTTTTTGACCTGATGATGATTTCACCCAAAAAGCCTGCCAAAAACAGTTGGGTTCCCAAAATCAAGGTGGTTAATGCAATGTAGAACCACGGGTTGTCTGTCACGAGTATGGCAGGGTGTCCCATGGATAATTTATAGAGTTTGGAGATGCCTATGAAAGCTGCTGAAAAAATACCAACCCCAATCATCAAAGCGCCCAAAGCCCCAAAAAAATGCATCGGTCTCTTGGCGAATTTGGACAAGAACCAAATGGTAATGAGGTCTAAAAAGCCATTGATGAAACGACTCATTCCAAATTTTGAGGTGCCGTATTTTCTGGCTTGGTGAATGACTACCTTTTCTCCAATCTTGGCATAGCCCGCGTTTTTGGCTAAAACGGGAATGTAGCGGTGCATCTCTCCAGAGACTTCTATGTTTTTGTAGACTTCTTTGGCATATGACTTTAAACCGCAGTTGAAGTCGTGCAGGTAAACACCTGAGGTTTTTCTGGCTGCCCAATTGAATAATTTAGACGGTAAGTTTTTAGCCACCATATTGTCATAGCGCTTCTTTTTCCATCCAGATACCAATTGGTATTTTTGTGTCGCAATCATGTTATACAATTCAGGAATCTCATCTGGACTGTCCTGTAGGTCTGCGTCCATGGTGATGAGTACGTCTCCTTCAGCCTTGGCAAAACCGGCGTGTAAGGCCTGTGATTTACCATAGTTTTTTTGAAAGCGTATCCCTTTTATATGCGGGTCTTTTTGTGCAATTTTTTCAATGATGTCCCAAGATTCATCTGTGCTGCCGTCATCTACAAAGATTACTTCATAGGTATAGGCATTTTTCTGCATTACTCTGGAAATCCATTGGTGTAATTCAGGCAAGGACTCTGCTTCATTAAGCAGGGGTATGAGGATACTTAAATTCATTTATTCTTTTTGGAAAGTTATTTCTGATCTGTTTCTGAAGATCAAAGCTAGTAACGCACCAAACATGGCATGTCCAATAAAGCTCCAAACGCTTCCTTTAACTAATTCAAAAACTTCAAATGGGCTTACTTTTTGCAAGTTCTCTACCTGTTTGGCAATCTCCTCTTTTGGAGCGTTAAAACGGTTCAAGGTCTCTACCATAAATTCAATTTGAAGCACTTTGATGTCTTCTTTGATTTCTGGAGCTATAAAGTTGAAAAGTAAAATATTGAATAATAAAACAAGAACAATGGATACTACTGCAGTAAAGAAATAGGCAGTAAATGCATCTTTAAAGGTAATGGCATTGTTCATATCACGTTTTGTTATAGCTACAACAGCGATACCAATAATGATTGAAATTACCATTCCTGCTACACCAACCATCCAATTGGTGAACAATTTTAAATCAAATAGATAGATGTATGTTGTAATTAAAATGGAGATTATGGCCATGATGATGCCAAATGTCATTCCGTTTTTTTTGATGATTGGGTTCATGTTTATTTAGTTTATGGTTACAAATTTACTAATTAAAGAAGATTATTTAATTTAAAAAAATGAACTTAAATG
>JAGHSS010000027.1 GCA_018065745.1 Candidatus Neoflavobacterium equi
TTCTTTTTCTATATAATTTATTACGAACTCTTTTTCAGGATGCTTAATGGAGTTTTTTATTTCTTTTTTGTGTAATGATTCATACGCTTCCAACGTGATTGGAGTTGATTTTTCTAAGTATTCAAACAAATTAATTTCTTTAATAGCAGATTTCCAATTTGGTTGAACTCGCGCCTCAAATACTTTTGATTTGGAGCCAGAACCATAAGCGATGAATCCAAATGTACAACCGCTAATCTCCTCCTCAAGCTGTGCATAGTGACTCAACGTGGATAGCAATCCCAAAAAGATAGATCCAGTATATATGTTTCCTACCTGTCCAGAAGCGATTTCTGAAGGTGCTATTTTTTCTTGTACCAATTGCATATAGTCCGCACTTTTAGCCAAAGCTTTAAGTTGGTCTTTTTTTGATTCTAAATTTGAATCTAATTTTTCTGGATATGCTTGTGCATAAATCTCGTGAAAGGTTCTCCTTCCTTGATAACAATAAGGTAAATGCATTAATATGGCCTTCCATTCTTCAAATACAATAGTGTCTCCTTTCTTATTTTCACTTTTAAAGTGGTCATAAGCTTCTTTAATACGGTCAATATAGCATTGATTGGAATACTGTCCATCAAAAACCGGTTGTTCCTTATAGAGACTTAACTCCGTTTCTAGCACATCAAACCAAGGTGCATTTTCACCAGTTCCTGTAATCGCTAATTTTTCTACAACTCTTCTTGGTTTAAAAAAATCAAACACACTTTCTGTCGCTGTTCCAAAAGCCCCTTCAAAGGTTAAAATTCTTGGGTTTGAAGTGACCAACATGGCAATAGCCCCAGCACCTTGTGTGTATTCTCCAGTGGAAGCCAAATCATATTTGGCGTTGTCAGTAGCAATAACCACCACTTTTTTATTTGGATACAAACGCACATAATCCAAGGCGTTTTGCAAAGCATCTACCGCACCAATACAGGCAAATGTAATGTCTGTAGCGTCGCAGTTGGCAAAAGAACGTGCACCTAATTGAGATTCCAAAAGTCCCATAACATAACTGGCAATTGGTTTGCTGCTGTCCACACCACTTTCTGTTCCCACATATATCCTCGCAACTTCTGATGTATTGATGTGGTTGTCTTGAATCAATTTCAAAGCGGCATTTGCAGCCATGGTCACCACATCTTGGTGCACGTCAAGGAACGCCATTTTGTGAAGTCCAAGACCGTTGACCAGTTTGGCAGGTTCAATCCCACGAGCCTCAGCCAAGGTGGTAATGGGAAGGTGTATTTTGGGCAGGTCAAAAGCAAAACAGTCAATACCTATATTCATGTCAATTTAGATTAAGAGTGAAAGACAAAGTTAAAAAGGTGTGTGGAATTATAAAAGTCTGAAATGGATATATTGTGTATTTTATAAGATTTGCAGACTTTGCAAATATCAGGCGAATAACTGCGTTATTTTGAAAAAATTAAGTCCAAATTTCTCAATTTGTTTTCACCAAGGACACTCTTCTGTTCTTCGCTTTATCAGCTTCATTGTCATTGCTCGCTAAGGGGTGTTGATCCCCCCATCCTTTAGATGATAAACGGGTTTTATCTATGCCCTGTTGTATCAAGTTTGTTAAAACAGATTGTGCTCGTTTTTCAGAAAGCAACAGGTTGTCTTTTGAATTACCTGTATTGTCTGTATGACCTTCAATAGAGAGTTTTAAATTGGAGTCTTCTTTCATTGATTTGGCAATTTCATCCACAATTTTTTTTCCGTCAGCAGTAATAGTTGCTTTATTGAGATCAAAGTTGATGTATAAATCAATTTTTCCATTAGTTGTTAGATCTTGACTAATTTTAGCAGCATTGACTTTAGTAACTGTTTGAACAAAAGCTTCTTCTTGCAGCACATTGAGTTTACCTCCCGCATTGTTTGATGTATATTGAATGTAAATGTTCCCTTTGTCCTTTGTTTTAATCAGATAAAAATGGATGTTTTCACCAGCATATCCAATATCGCCTTCACCGCCTTTGTTGGGGTCTTCTTTAGCATAATTAGCATAAGATTCTTTGGATATTTCTCCGTCATAAATTAAAGAGGCTCCAATAGACTTTAAATAGTCTGCCATGCTTTTTTCAAAATAGCGTTGTGAATAGGTTTCTCCCTTTGCATTAGTTACGTTTACTTTATATAGTTTTCCTTCCACAGCGGTCATAACACCATCAATAGGGAAGTAGCAGACATCAAATTTCCTTTCCAAAGGTTTGTTCATGGCTTCCAAACCTTTGGGAAGATTGATAAACGGGAAATCTCCAACATCAGCAGTTGCAAAAGGCAAACTATTAAGGTCAAAAACACCTGCAGTAACACCAGTAGAATTTTCAGATTCCATTGGTGTAGCTATTGTATCTGTTGTGGTTAACTCCTGTTGATTTTCTTGATTGGATGGGTCTTGTTTGCATGAAAACGACAATACAGCCAACGTACATAAAATAAGGGATTTGTTCATATAGGTTTTAAT
>JAGHSS010000201.1 GCA_018065745.1 Candidatus Neoflavobacterium equi
TTTACTGAGTTAAGGTAATAAATGGTTATTTTTGTGAAAAATAACTATGAGATGATTGGTCTTTTCAAATCTACACCTACTTTAATAAATTGCATACCAACTGGATATGTTGATTTACATTCTCATATACTACCGGATATTGATGATGGTGCTAAAACGTTGGATCAGACGTTACAGATGTTACAGTTTTTTAAAGATTTAGGTGTAAAACGCATGTGTACTACACCGCATACTTCTAAATACATTTGGGACAATACCTCAGAAATCATACAGTCCAAACTGAAATTAGTTCGTGAAACGTATTCAGATTTGTGTGAGGGACTTGAACTTACAGCTGCATCTGAATATTTAATTGACGATGCCTTTCTGGATCGTGTGGAAAGAAAAGAATTGCTGTGTATTAACGACAATATGGTTTTGGTTGAATTTTCATATTACAATGCGCCTATAAACATGATGCAGGTGTTTTTTGAAATGCAACTTCAAGGATATCAACCTGTTTTGGCTCATCCGGAACGATATACTTACCTTCATCAAAGCCTGGAGGTTTTTGAACAAATCAAAAAACAAGGGGTCATATTGCAGATGAATCTACTTTCTGCAGTAGGATATTATGGAGAAAGAGTAACGCAGGCTGCAGATGCCTTGCTGAAAAAAGGATTGATTGACATCACTTCTTCAGATGTACACCACAACCAACACATCAAAGCATTTGATCACAAATTGAAGATTAAAAATCAAACGCAATTTAAGGAAGCTATTCAAAGAAATGGATTACTTTAAACTGTATATTATATAACATGTAGGGAGCCGCGTTAAGGATGGAAGCGGCATCCTTTTTTGAAGGCGCGCCTGAAAAAAAGATAGAGCGGACAGCCTGACGCCAAAAAAGAGCGCAAGCGATTTTTTGGGGAAACGCCCTAAAAATAATAACATAAAAAAAGCTGTAGCTCTTGAGGAACTACAGCTTTTTTTTATTCAGCTTTTTTAATTTTATCCAAAATTTTCGCTAGTCTACTTTTTGGCTTTTTTCTTTGGCCATAATAGCCGTAGGTGTAATAATCAGCGATCGCTTCCACATAGTTGAGTAATATGGACATGTTTTTTAATTTCTTTTCGTGATACAATTTGTGTGGCACATGCAGCATGTCTCTGTCCAGATAATTGGAGCGCACGACGTATAAAAAGGCGTCCATGTGTTCTGAGATAAGCTGAGTGTCAGCCACCAAATTCATTGGTGAGGTGTCAATGATGATGTAATCATACTGGGCACGCAATTGCTCAAACATCTCTGCCAACTTTTTGTTCATCAACAGCTCTGCAGGATTTGGTGGTATGGGTCCTGATGGCATGACATCAAAATGATCATAGCCCGGGAAATGATAACACAAATCTGCTAAAACGGCGTTTGGATCTGACAAATAATTTGTAATACCTTTTGCTGGTACTTGTATGTAATCTTGAATTTTAGGATTTCTAATATCCATTCCAAGTAACAAAACTTTTTTACCTGTAAGTGCAATCGTAGCTGCTAAATTCACGGCTATAAAGGTCTTCCCCTCATTGGGTAAGGTGGAGGTCACAGCCAAAATCTGAGCTCTATTTGCGGTTGGCGGTTCAATGATAAACTTGAGATTGGAACGCATCATACGCAAAGCTTCTGAAACGGAAGAATTGCTGTCTTGAATGGCGTGTGAATCTTCCAAATCTGACTTTGGAATCTCCCCCACTACGGGTATCTTGATCAAACTTTCCAACTCTTTCTTGGTCTTGATCTTGTTGTCTGAAATTTTGACTAAATACAAAATCACTGCAGGAAACAAAATTCCAAGAGCTAAGGCTAACAAATAAATGTTGGCATAAAGTGGTGCCACAGGCGTTTTTGAGGCTAAGGCAACATCAATAACTTTGGCATTAGGTATAGTTACAGCAAGGGATAAGGCAGTTTCTTCTCTTTTTTGAAAAAGATATAGATACAAAGATTCTTTGATGCTTTGCTGTCTACCCAAATTTTTCGCCTTGCGTTCTAAGGAAGGGATTTTGGTAATCTTTCCTTTGTACATGGCGTTTTGATATGCCAAATCTTTGCGTTCTACTTCAAGTGAAGCCGTCATTTGATCTAAACTTGAAAAGATATTCGCTTTTAGATCATCTATCTTGGAATCCATTTGTAGTACAACAGAATTTTTAGGTCCTGCATTTTTCATCAAGCGCTTTTTGTCCAAGACTAAAGCATTGTATTCATTTATTAAAACAGACGCGTTGGCCTCTGATGAGATAATATTGGCTGGTATCAATTCTGTCCCAGACGTTTGCCCCAGGAAGGAACGCATGGTTTCCACGACCTTTATCTGTGTTTCTGTCTGAATTTCACGTTTTTCAAAGTCTGACGCATTGCTTAAAAAAAGATTTGCCTCAGAACTGATATCTGTCAAATTATTAGAAACTTTAAAGTTTTCTGTAGTCTTTTCTGCAGAATCCAATTCGTCCGCGATCAATTTCAAACGGTCATCAATAAAGCGTGAGGTGTTCTCAAACACCATATTTTTGTCCTCAACCACGTCGTGATTGTAAACGCGAATCAATGCATTTAAAAAATCTTCTGCTTTTTCTTTAATCGGATTGACCATTCCCAACTCAACAACACTTGTTTTATCGCTAATCTTGGAGATGGTTAACAGGGATCTGTAGTGATCTGCAATATCATCTAATGGGTGATATGTACATGTAATAACAAAAGGATTTGCTATATATGTTTTGAAATTTTTTGTACTGAAAAAAACAATCGTCCCTTGAGGTACACTAATTTTCTGACCGAAGGTAAATTTCCCTATCGAATTGGAATTGTGGTCAAAAAGCTCAAATGATTGTTGGTCTAAGCCAATGATTTTATAAGAAAAATTTCCCTGAGCAACACTTTCATCAAGTTTTTCAAAAACCATTTGAAAAGGGGTGGTTTTGTATAACTCTTCAGATTTAAACTTCCCTTCATTGATGTAAAAGATGTTAAACCCCAATTGATTGACGGTGTTTTTAATCAAAGTTCTGGAGTGCAAAACTTCAATCTCATTGTCAAGTATGGTTTTTATATTTGAAAAAATCCCCAAGTCAGAAAACACAGCCAAGGAGGGATCCATGGAATTGCGTTGATCATCCTTTAATAAAAGGGTTGTTTTGGCTTGGTATTGCGGCACTGCATAGCGCAAATAAATTTTAGCAGCGGTGAGCAACAGGAAAATCCCCAAGAGAAACCACTTCCAATTGCGCAAAAAGTAATAGATGTATTCTTTAATCTCTGCAGTAGTGGAATATTCAAATGGGTTGTGTACCTGATTTTGCGAAGTTGGGTCTTGCATCATAGCTTAACGAGTAAAAATTACAATCAAACTGATTAATAATGATACTGCTGAAACAGCGATGGTCAAACTTGGTCCAACATTGGCGTTGTTTAACTTCATCTGATTAGGCTCCACATATACAACATCATTTTGGGCCAAATAATAAAAAGGAGAGGTGATAAAATCTGAATTTGTCAAATCTACACGATTTATACTTCGGTTCCCATCTACTTCTCTGATGACAATAATATTGTCTCTTTTTCCTTGTATAGTCAAATCTCCAGCCTTAGAAATTGCTTCCAAAAGCGTGATACGCTCCCCTGTAACGGTATAGGTATCCGGACGGTTAACTTCTCCCAAAACAGAAATTTTGAAGTTGGCAATTCGCAATGAAACCAAAGGTTCTGTGATGTATTCACTCAATTTATTTTTAATCTCTTGGATGGCTTCTCTCCTAGTCTTGCCTGCGATGTGTACCAAGCCAATTTGTGGCATGTCAATATCTCCATTGCTGTCCACCAAATACGTCATCAAAAGATTTGACGATTGGTCTGAAGACCCTACTTGATCACTACTGATCTGAACTCTTTTAAGATTGTATGGGGCAACCACGTCAGAATTTTCTGCCGTGATAACCAATTGTAATATATCATCCACTTGAATTTTTGGTTCATAAGTGGCTGCTGTATTGGAAATATCTGTCTGTGTTGCATTGGCTAAATAAACCATTTTAGACCTGGAAACACAGGAGGACATGGCAAGTGCAATGAACAAACAGAATAAAAAATTTGTATAAGTATTTTTTTTCAAGTCTATAAAATTAATAGATATCTAAACTGACATAGGT